>JAUQXC010000429.1 GCA_030834825.1 Thermoflexales bacterium | reverse complement strand
AGGATGATGCCGCTGGCCGTCTTCTCGTCTTTTTCCCGCGGCTCGACAACCAAACGATCACTCAGCGGCCTCAAATTCAACTTCTTGCTTGCCATGCGTGCTGCCTCCTCCATGGAAATGGGTCTTGATCATCAGTTGATTACCGATCCGGCGAAACTACGGCTGGGAGTGGTGTGGTCGGCCGCTGCTGCGCACCAGGCGGCGCCTGGCCAGGCTCACGGTCATGGCTCGCTCACCCAGATGGTAAGCGTTGAACATGCTGATCGCTTTGCGGGTGTCGGCCCGGGTGGTCATGGTCACCAGCGCCTGGCCCGTCGACAGACCGGTCTCGCGATCTTTGATCACCGCCACCAAAGCGACCTCGCCCGCCTGCGCAAATAACTGACGCAAATCGTCATTCGAGGTTGTGTCCGCTAAGTTACCTACCTCTAGTCTTGCATCCATATTCAGTCTCCTTGGTGACCGGCTGTGCGCCGGTAAAACACAAGCCACCGGATCCTACTGAGCGACTGGCAAGGTAAAGTAAAACAGGCTGCCTTTACCCACCTGGCTCGACAGCCCCACTTGCCCGCCCAGTTTTTCGACGATCCGCCGTACAATCGATAGCCCCAGCCCGTGCCCGCTCGTTCGCGCCTGGTCAAGCCGCGTGAAGGGCGTGAATAGACTCCCTTGTTCTTCCGCTGTAAGGCCGCGACCGTGATCGCGTACCCAATAGCACCCCATGCCATCCAGCTGTAAAGCCGCGCCTATTTCGATACGTGGCGCGGCCACCGGCGTGCCGCCATATTTAAGAGCGTTACTCAGATAATTGGCCCATACCTCTTCTACCCAGGGACCATAACCTAACGCCACCGGCCACGCCGACGTGTCTGAGCAGATAATCTCGGCTTGAGTCTGGCGGATATCAGCGTTTAGGCGCCTGACGCTTTCGGTGACGATGCGCCCCATGTTCAGCCGCGAGGTCTTCACTTCTGACTTGCGCAGTTCGGCCAATAACAGCAGCTCGTCGATGATCATGCTGATCTGATAGCTCGTCTGCTCGATCACTCTCAAAAACTGTTGGCGCTCGTCGCCCGACCGAGCAATGTCTTGTGCCAGCAGTTCAGCGTGGCCGATAATCACATGGACCGGGTTCTTAAGATCATGCGCCACCGTGTGCGCAAAGGCGTCCAGTTCCTCGTTGCGCGCTCGCAGCTCGGCTACCGACTGACTCAGCGCCGCTTCGGCTTGCTTGCGCGCCGTGATGTCGCGGATGTTGCATTGAATGACTTGTTGCTGATCAACCCAGTAGACGTTGCTAACAAACTCGACATTCATGCGCCCGCCATCCCGGGTTTCGAGCGGCAAATTCTCGTAACGGATATAGCCTTTACTTTGCAGTTCGCTGAAAGCGGCCTGCGCCGCCGTGATGTCTTTGAATGGACCGATCTCCCAGAGGCGCCGGCCCAACAACTCGGCGTGCGAATAGCCCAGCATCTTTAGCAAGAAGGGATTGACATCTGCGATCTGGCCCGTGTCGGCCTCGAGAATAAGGATCCCATCCTGGGCGGTCTCAAAGAGCCGCCGGTAACGGCTTTCCGAAACTTGCAGGGCGGCTTGTGTCTGCCGGCACTTCGCATCGGCGGCTTCCAATTCGGCCACTCGTTGGCGTAAGGCTTCCGCCTCGGTTGCCAGTTGGACTTGGGTCTGTTGGATGTTTAGCATCGGTCTCAGCCTTCCGAGGAATTATAGGAAATAGGCGCGCACGCCGAAGATGAAAGCACGAACAGGCCTGCGTGCTTTCATCTCTCGAGCGTGTTTCTAGCCGATCAAGCTTCTAGCCAATAAGACCTACGCGACCCGGGCCATGCCCGTTGCCTTGCAACGGTGGCCCGCTTGGCGCCGCAGTGACGGATACCGTTTCGGGCTGTTTGACGATCTCCAGCTCGATACTGATGTGAATGTCGTCGCCCACTAACCAGCCCCCGGTTTCGAGCGCGACGTTCCAGTTAAGGCCCCAGTTCTTGCGTTTGAGCTGGGCCTTGGCGCTGAAGCCGGCGTTGGTGTTGCCCCACGGGCTTTTGGCCAGGCCGTTAAACTCCACATCGAGCGCGACTTCATGGGGCAGATCGCGGATGATGAGATCGCCATACAACACGGCATGCGTCTTATCCTTCACGTCGATGCGCGTGCTATGAAAAGTGAGGTGCGGATATTTTTCCGCGTCGAAGAAGTCCGGCGACTTGAGGTGCGTGTCGCGTTTTTCGTCCCGGGTGTCAAGGCTGGCCACATCGATCTGAATAGCGACTTTGGTATTGGCCGGGTTCGTTTCGTCGAAGTCGATCGTACCGCTGAAGGTCTGGAACTGGCCGCGCACGTTCGAGATCATCATGTGCCGCACTGAAAAGTTAACTTCCGTATGAGCTGAATCAATCGTCCAAGTCATATTGCATTCTCCTGTATCGTTTGTTGAAGAGCCGATCCTCATATCATTCGAGTTTGGCACGTGAGCCAAGCGCTTCAGGCGAAACCCAGGTCACGGCAGTTGCGCTCAGCCGCTGGGGGCGCCTTCAGCCGTCGGGGGATAAAGGTTCAAGTGTCTTTCACCCAGCGCGATATACAACGCTTGCAAGGTAGGATATTGCCCGACCAGGTACGTTCCGCCTTCGCTGCCTGGTAGTGTCTCTACACCGTAAGGTCTAAGAATAGCAACCGCTATGGCCCACGCTCTGGCGGGCCAATCCAACTGTGCGGCGGATGGGATGCGGTTGGCCTGCGTCTGGGTGTGACCGATGGCATCGCGCAACAACTTCATGACCAATTTGCAGCGGGCGGCTTCTTCGCGGGCCTCTGCCTGATCGGGAAGCCGTGGGTCGCCGTTGGACAGAATCACCAGGGCCGGCGGCGCTTCGGCGTCGATCGGTGAGGACAGACTGGTGAAAACTTCGCCGGGGTCGT
>JAUQXC010000428.1 GCA_030834825.1 Thermoflexales bacterium | reverse complement strand
CAAGCATCAAGGCCGTTACTACTTGATCACCGCCGAGGGCGGCACCGCACACCATCATGCCGTATCGGTCGCGCGCAGCGCTGTAATCACTGGACCGTACGAGGGCAATCGCGGCAATCCGATTTTGACGCACCGGCACCTGGGATTGGATTATCCGATCGTGGGAACCGGCCATGCCGATCTGGTCGACACGCCGGCAGGCGAGTGGTGGATGGTGTTGTTGGCGATGCGGCCTTACGGCGGCTATTACTACAATCTGGGCCGCGAGACCTTTCTGGCTCCGGTACGCTGGGAAGACGGCTGGCCGATCGTGAGCCCCGGCACCGGGCGAGTGGAGTTCACTTATCCTGCTCCCGCTTTGCCTGAACAACGCTGGCCTGTCTCGGCGGCTCGCGATGAATTTGATCGACTCACGCTGGCTCCACACTGGTTCTTTCTGCGCACGCCGCGCACGGATTTTTGGAGCCTGAATGAGCGATCGGGTTATTTGCGCTTGCGCCTACGCCCCGAACGCTTAGCCGAACGCGTCAATCCCAGTTTTGTCGGGCGACGGCAGCAACACATCCATTTCAGTGCGCAGACTGCCTTGGAGTTTGCACCTCAGACAGAGAATGAATGGGCGGGACTGGTCATGGTGCAGAACGACAACTTCCATTTTTGTCTGGTTGTGACTTGCACCGATCAGCCCGTGGTCCGTTTGATCAAGCGGGCCTTTGGGGTGGAAGAAATTCTGGCCGAGCAACCGCTGGTGGCCGGGCGTTGCTATCTTAAAGTTGAAGCGCATGAACAAGCATACAGCTTCTATGTTGCCACTGAGCCGGACAAGTGGCAGCCTGTGCTGGAAGGAGTTGATGGGCGGATTTTGAGCACACCGATCGCTGGCGGTTTTGTCGGCGCGGTCATTGCCCTGTACGCCAGCAGCAACGGTCAAGCCAGCACAAACTACGCCGACTTCGATTGGTTTGAATACACTGGACTGGATGAGTCCGGGGGTTAGTCATGCACCCGATTGACTTTACCATCCCCTCGCACGATGACGACGCTCTCGCGATTTTGCGCGAAGCCGTGGAAGAATTTCGGAGGACGCATCGCGACATCCCGATCACTGTCACGGAACTTCCCTGGATGACAGCCTGGAACGATCTGGTGCGGGTGGGCTTGTACAAGGATGGCGCCGAAGTATCAGAGGTCGGCTCTACCTGGGTGGGCGGTTTTGTCGGGATGGATGCGTTGCGTCCGTACACTTTGCCAGAGATCTCCAAAGTGGGTGGGCCTACGGCGTTCCTCTCGTCCGTCTGGCAAAACAGCTTGCTCGTGGGAAATGACCAGCTATGGGTCTTACCCTGGTTGTGTGATACGCGCGTGATCTTCTATTGGCGTGACCTGCTGGAACGCGCTAACCTCGACGAGGAGAGAGCTTTCCAATCGTTTGAGCAGATAGAAGAGACACTGAGGTGTTTGCAAGTTCAAGGCCTGACCACGCCCTGGACCGTGACCACGCGCCGCACGGCCAACACCGTCTATAACATTTCCAGCTGGGTGTGGGGCGCCGGCGGCGATTTTATGAGTGAGGATGGCAAGCGGGCGTTGGTGGCCGAGCCGGAGGCGCTGGCCGGGATGGCCCAGTATTATCGGTTGTATCGCTACATGCCGCAGCGCAGTGAACCCATGGATGGCTTCGCCGCGTTTGAACTGTTCCGGAATCAAAACGTAGCCGCCATGGTCAGCGGATCGTGGTTCTTGAAATGGCTGCGTCGACAAGGCGCTTCATCTGATCTCTTCTCACGTATTGGCGTGGCGGCCTTGCCCGGCGCATCTTTTGTCGGCAGCACGGGTCTGGCCATCTGGAAGCACGTGGCCTACGACCACGACCAGCTCGCCGTTGAGTTAGTGCGCTTTCTGGCGACCAGCCCGACTTTATGGGAGTTTTATCGTCAGTCTGGGTTGCTGCCGGCCCGGCGCGATGTGTTGGCGCAGCCGCCGTTCAGCACCGATCCGCATTATCAAAAAATTATCCAGGCACTCGTCTCTGGCCGGACCCATTCGCGCATCACCTTGTGGGGTTTGGTGGAAGATCGTTTGGCCGCGGCACTGGCTCAAATCTGGAGCGAGATCCGTGCCGATCCAACGCAAGATGTCGCGCTGGTGGTCGAACGAAACATGATCCCCCTGGCTCAACGGTTGGACGCGACCCTGGCCGGACGACACTGAACCAGGTCTATTGCTGCCCCGATCGAGTTGACCGTGCCGCTTGTCGGGCCTTGTGAAGAACTCACCGATCCCGGTCCGCTTGCTCGCCGCACCGACGATCATCTCAGCGGATGTGGTCAAGATTGAGGAAAGTGTATGGCTGCGCCAACTGGTGGTGCGATTGATTTAACCATCCCGATTACCAATCCGGCTACCCCGGACTTCTTGCGCGAGGCGCTGGCCGAATTCGTGCGCAAGCG
>JAUQXC010000427.1 GCA_030834825.1 Thermoflexales bacterium | reverse complement strand
TCGGAATCGGCGCCTCCAGAACGGCCTGGGTGAACTCCCGAATGAACGGATCGCCGATCGAGTCGACCAGGCCCAGGTCGGCGGCATAGCGATCTTCCTCGGACGGCCAGCTGCCGTGAGCGGCCCACAGCACCCGCGTATCCCACAGCAGCGTGTCCGCCATCGAGCAGAGATCGGTCATGAAGCGCGCAAGCCCAACGGCGTGCAGATGATCGTGCAGCAGCGATCGCACTTGCCCGGCTCCCAGGCGTCCTGCCGCACGCATGCCACGCTCCTCACTATAGACACGCGTCCAACATTGCACCGAGTGCTCCATCTGCGCCATGGCCCATGAAGGCACTCGTCCGGCCAGAATGACGCGCGAGGCCGGTGTCTTCAGCACCTCGCACGCAGCGCGCAAGCGGCGATCGTCCCACGGCAGTTGACTGACGATATCGCGCACCTGCGACCCGCACTGCGGATGACGCACGGCAATCAGCGCATCGATCGGCACATCGAGATCGAGACGCGTAGCCGGGGAAGGCGGCCACCCGATCGGCTCCAGGCCGGCATCGTGTGAGAGAACCCAGCCCAGCGCGTTATCGCTGGGCAGCCGATCGATCCAGTCGCGCACGATTGACGCCGGCGTGATCGCCGCCCAGTCGGTGGAGTTGAGGTTATTGGCGATTACGGCTCGATCAGACTGTTGGGCAGTCTGCGCGATTTGTTGGAGATCAGCCGTGGTGAGCAAGGGCGCGGAAGCGGCGCCCAGGTACAACAGTCGTGTCAAGTGGAAGCGCTCGATCACCTGCGCCAGGCGTTGGCCGAAATGAAAGGGGCGGTCGCGATTATCGAGATCGATCGCGATGGGAAGTTGGCCGATCGCTTCTGCCCAGTCGCGATCGCCGGTGACGACGACGATGGGATCGAACGAACGTGTTTCAAGCGCGCGTTCCAATAAATCATGCGCGCAGGCCTGGCGCACCGCGTGCATCTGGCGCAGCAACAGCGGTCGGGGCGCGACTCCACTCGCAAAGATAATCAACCCGATCGATTCAGGCATGAGTTTGCTCCAACAAAAAGCGCGGGAGCCAGCCAGACTCCCGCGCAGATAAGTTGACAATTCTTCAGATCGGATGGTCTCCTACTTGATCTAGGCTCCTAACGGCTGGTTACCCACCGCGCTGCACGCCGGGGTGCAGGTCTCCGCTGGCTGGGCTATCCAGCGAGAGCTAGGGCGTAAATCAAAGTGGAAATCGATCTAGGCGAGTTCCGGTTGCAGCAAGCCATAATCGCCCGTGCGGCGGCGGTACAACACGTTGATGCTGTCGGCGTCGCTGTTGTAAAACACGAAGAAATCGTGTCCCAACAATTCCATTTGCTCGATGGCTTCCTCAGGATTCATGGGCGTGACCGAGAACGCCTTGGTGCGCACGATGGTGCCGACTGGTTCAACCTCGGCGGCCAACTCCATTTCCGCGACCTGCTCAGCCGCTTCCGGCACACGCACCGTTTCTCCGCCGCGTACCTGCCCGCGACTGTACAGGCGATCTTTGAAGCGTGTGATCTGGCGCTGCATTTTTTCGGCGACCAGATCAATGGCGGCAAACAAATCCTGATCGCGCTCTTCCGCCCGCAGGACTTTGCCACGGCTGCGCACGGTCAGCTGCGCCGTCATGCGGTGCTGCGCGCTGCGTGTCTCTTCCTGTGAAAGTTCCATACGGGCCTCGTCAATGATGGGAAGGTACCGCTCCAGTTTGCCAATCTTCTTCTCCACGTATTCCTGTACTCGCTCCGTGACACTCACGTTTCTACCGCGAACGACGATTTCCATTTTCGTTCTCCTTAGATTAGGGATGACCCCTTAAGGTGTACGAGCCAGCGTCAGTCCCATCACCGACGCCGCGCCCGCTTTCAACACAGCTTGTGCACAAGCCTCCAAGGTCGCGCCGGTCGTGCCCACATCGTCGATCACAATCACCCGGGCGTTCCGCACGCGCACTTCAATACATTCAAAGGCACCGGCGACGTTTTCTCGGCGTTTGGCAGCATTCAACGTCATTTGCACGGCCGTCGCACGTGTGCGGCGCAGGCCCTTGCCGCTCACTGGCACATCCACCCGGCGCGCCAGACTGCAAGCTAAGAGTTCACTTTGATTATAGCCTCGATCGCGTTCGCGTGAGGGATGCAGGGGAACCGGGATCAGCCAATCCGCGGCGAGTTGCGCCGCGCACCAGTAGGCGGCCAACATCTCGCCAAACGGCTCAGCCAGGCCGGACAGGCGTTCGTATTTCAATGGGTGAACACTGTACCAAGTCAAAGGGAATATTCCTTGAACAAATTTTACCATTAGAGTCAAGCTTAGTGGAATCTTTCTTTAGCGAGGCGCTACAAGGTTATCAAGCGGTGACGGCGTGACGTGGTAGCGGTTTGCAAAGTCCAGGCGTGGACTGATTATTGTTAGCAAACGGCGAAGCGCCGATGGACAAGACACCGGCGCTTCTGTCTAAATCATCCGGCGCGTTGAGTCGGACGCGCCTCGGTGTTCCTATAGGAAACCTGATTACATTCTAAGCGATCATCGCCTCAGAAGTCAATACCCCACCGTCTCGGCTATTTTATCTACGGCCTCAGCGAACTGGCCGTCACGCTTGATAGTCATATCAGAGACTTTGAAATGTTCCGCAAGCGCCTCGGCGGTGTCTTTTATGGAGGGAACATTTTGTTCCCTCGTTCCGGGGATTTGTCCGCCGTGGGCTTGTTTCTCCCGATTGTATTTCCTCCCCCTCAGATAGCTGGCTTGCTCAGGAGTAACGTTGCGCTTGCCTAACTGATTGTTGATTATCCAGTCGATGGCTCCGGGGGTTGACGCGAGCGGCGAATAGCCTACAATACCAACGGGGGATATAGACAATGCCAACACCACTAAGCGAAGACAGGCTAACTTACCTGAATCAAAGCGCAGAAATGCGGCGCACTCTCGATCTTGAAGATAGGATCGAGGCAAGGCAGAGGGCACGCGAAAAACAAGCGCAGCTAGAGCGGGAATACCGGGAGTCATTGAAGAGCGGATCGGGCAGGCTGACAGGCGAATGGCGAACCGTCAACGAGGGCACGCCACTAGAACGACACGAGAGAACCGGGCGGCTTGCTCTGGGCGGCTTGCCGGTTGTAGACGGTGATCGTTTAGCGATCTACAAACACAAGAACCAGAGGACTGAAGTCACGGTGAGGTACAGCTACAGCGGGCAGTTAAGAGAGATCGCGGGCGCATGGGGTGACACTGAAGACGGCGAAAGTTATCAGCTTGTCGAGGGCATGAGGGCACGTAGGATCGATGCTCCAGAAAAGCCACAGCCCGCAGGCTGGCACACCAAGTACATTGACGGCAAGTGGGCAGTCGTGAAGGGTGATTTAGTAAGCGGCGCATTTGATGACATGCGCGAAGCGGCTGAACTGTGCGAGGTATTAAGCATGTTTGAGCGCAGCAAGGCGAAAGACGCAGCGCGAGACACGGCCAACATTCAGTATCGGAGAGTGTGACAATGTTCCATGTAGAGAGCGAAGGTCCTAGAGACTTTTTTATCTTAGATGAGAAGGGCGAAGCATTAGACGCAACATTCTACATTCGCAGCTTGGCCGAGTGGGTAGCTATTCAGTTGAACAGGGACGAAAAGCAGCGCATAGAAGCGGGTCAAGACAAAAAAGCGATCAGGGTTGTATTAGGTATCGACTGTCCTCCACCGGCAGATGTGATCGGGTATACCACTAGCAAGACGAAAATTCGCCTCGACGGTTACGGCCAGAAACCGAAGCCACAGAGCAGGGTTAAAATCACGTTGTAATCTGCAAACAGGCGCGACTGGAAACAGCACGCCCGTTTTTGTTTTGCAGCCTCATCGAATCATGCTAAGATCAGCGCGTCACTCACTACGATTGAAGCATGTAGGTGAACCATGTCAAATCAATCTGCACCAAATGATTCAACACCAATTATTGCATTAATTATTGCAGGCTACGGGGCAGTTGTCTCTACCATTTTAGGCATTAACGAGTTAAGGAAAAGCAGACGCGCATTAAGAGTGACTTGCAGACTGGCAGAGAGTCTGCCCGTCATTATTTACAGCTATGTTGATCGGCTTGAGCCTAGGGAAGCGAACAAGGTTTTTGAACTAGAGGTAACGGCTCTCAACAATGGGCCAAGACCAATTCAGATAACAAAAGTTGGTCTTAAGATGAGCGATGATCATTTATTTACCAGTCGATACGGAGAAGCACTTCCTAAGAAACTAGAGTTCAGCGATAGTTTTGGAGTTAAATTTAGCATATCAGAAATGGAGAAGGAAGCGAAAGAGAGGGGTAAGGTATTCACAAGGGCAGTCGTGATAGACGCTGAGGATAAAGAATACACTACCAAATTGCCCAAGTCATTAAAGGAAAAGAAACTGATTTGAGCCTTGCGAAACAACCTATCGCGCTTCATATAATCTCATAGTGAGGTGATCTGATATGACTGTTACTGACTTACTTTCTCTTGGCTCTCTTGTTTTGGCAATTCTTGCCTTGTACTGGTCCCGGAAGGGGGAAGAAGCCAACAAGAACTATCAAGCAGTTCAAGAAAAACTGGCGCAACTTGAACTAATCAGATTGACCCAAAAGGCCAATATTCTGGTGACATTCTCTATTGAGCATACCGTTCACTATCGTAGCTTGAGTACACGGGGGATCAGTAATGCGGATCAAGTCGTTCCAGAGTCAAAAACAACTCGCTACTTGGTCATAAGAAACATAGGCAATGTCGAGGCGCGAAATATTGATTTAACATTCTCCTCTAGCTCGGAAGATCGAGTCCCGCACGATCTGTCAGACATGGAACCTATACCGATATTGGCTTCTGGACTGGACGTTGCGTTCCCAATATGGCTTGCAATGGGGGAATCAATTAAATTGGTGGGGAAATGGAAATGGGAGAACCCAGACGGAACGAGCGACGGGAAAGAAAGTTACCTGCTAATTCCCGGGCACTGAATCATATCGATTATCAGGTTGAGTGCTATTGAAGATGTCAGGCGCGTATTAAGTGTTGATTGCCCCATACCATGACGGTGTGGGGCTTCTGTTTGTGGTCAAGGTTAAAGTAGTGTTGTAGGATTTGCCGAGTTATTTTGAATAGTAGCCACCACAGCGTGATCTTACCCATAGGCACGCGGCACGGCGCCCCACAGGCACAGGAACGTATAGGGGGGGGATAAACCACTAGCGAACCAGAACCGGAGAAAGTCAAAGCGAACGGGCACGGCAACCCAAAAGCCTAGCGCCGTGTGTGTCATTACAAAATGCCGTGTGTGTCACTACAAACCACGATGACACACACGGCGATGACACACAAAATGACGTGTGGGCGGCAGCGTTACCAGAGGACATTTTTAGGGCACTCGACTATGACACACAAAAACCCGGTTGGCGCGTTGAGGTTTACAGCAATGCACGAGGGGCACTGTACTGGCGTTTCCGAAGGGGTAGCGGGCGCTATAAACCCACCATACCGGGCGGGAAGTTTGAAACCCTGAGCAACGAACGAAAGGCGGCATATCGTGATAACGCAGAACGAAACCGACAAGCCAAACAACGGGCACAAGCGAGGCGAACGGCCAACCCTGAGCCCGAGCATGGCACTAGAGGTTTTACAAACGGCCATTGACTATGTGAGGGGCAGCGGGTTAGCCGTGCGGATCGGAAACCATGACGGGCTGTGTGTCATCGGCATTACTGGAGCAGTTTGGGACTATAACACACAAAGTTTGTGCGTCACTCCCCACGATGACACACAACCAGCAATGACACACACAGAGGCGATAGGGGCGCAACCATGACACCACAAAAACGAGCGGTGATCTATGTGCGCGTTTCCGGGCGCAAGCAAGACGAGGAAATGCAGCTACCCGACTGCCGTAAATACTGCGCTGATCACGGATTCAAGATCGTTGATGAGATAGCCGACAAGATGACCGGCGCGAGTGTTGTAGCGAAGCGACCGGGCGGTAAACAGGTTTACGATCTAATGGAGCGTGGAGCCGTTGACGTGGTGGTGATGTGGGTATTGGATCGAGTCGCACGCGATCAGCAAGTTACCGAGTATGTGGTGTTTAAGCGAGACGTTCGCAGCTATGGCGTTGAGTTGCATTTTACGGATAAGGGCGCAACGTCTGACGATCCATACCAAAGTATTGTTGAATACGCAGAGGCGGCGGGCGCTGCGGCTGAGCGGTTGAGGATTATCAAGCGCACCACCACGGGGCGGCGCGTAAAATTCGTAGAGAGGGGGCGTCTTGTACTGAACGGTGAACCAGCATTCGGCTATAGAAAAATCGGCATTCAGAGAGAAGCGGATTTAATCATTGATGACGTAGAGGGGCCGATAGTCCGTGATATTTTCGTGTGGTACGTTCGGGATAGGTTATCACTGTGGGAGATTCTGAAACGTGTTTCTGGCAATGGCGTTAAACCACGGCGATCAGAGCAGTGGAACAAACGCAGGTTGATCCATTTGTTGCATTATCCGGGTTACAAGGGCGTGTTTCAGTATTCCGAGCATACGATGGTTAAAAGCGAACTGGCGATAGTTGATCCTGAGACGTGGGAGACTGCGCAAACAATCCTAAAGGGCAATCAGTGGATCAAATCTAGAAATGGTAGTTATCTCCTGGCGGGGCGCGTTAGGTGCACCTGTGAAAATATGATGACTGGATCGGCTGGTGACGGCAAGCTGTATTACCGCTGTCACAAGGGCGAATCTTACCCGGCAGGGAGTCCAGAGCGGTGTCACGATATGCGGCGGTTTAGAGTGGATCGGCTGGATAAAATAGCGTGGGGTTGGTTGACAATGTTAGCTATGAGTCCTGGCGGGTTTAATCGAATTATTGACGACATGCGCCGCAACCTTGAAACAGAAATAGCGCCGCTGAGAAACCGGATCGAGTCCCTGGAGGAACTGATCAAGGAGCGTGACGACGAAATGAAGCGGCAGGTAAAACGCATCGCAAAACAAAAAGACAAGCGGGCGGAGCAGTTGATGCAGGACGAGCTAGACAGCCTAGCAGAATCGAGGCTAGGGCTGATCACACAGCGCGATAAGGCACAGTCAGAGCTTGATAGATACGGGTTTTTAGTCAATGGCAGCGTTGATCCCGCTCTGGTTAGGCGGAGACTGAACCATATCCTAAAGTGCCACACCCAGGAGGAGAAACGACGATCAATAGAGGAGTTTGACGTGAGGGCGCAATTTGTGCGGGTTGATGGTGTGCTCAAATTAAAAATGAGTTGCTACCTTGTTCCGGGTGGGGAAATAATGGAACTGGACGAAAACAACCCATACGGCTATGTCATAGGGGCAGTGTTTGACGAGGATGGTACAGCGTCCGGCAGTTTTTAAAGCGGTGAATGGCCTGCCTTAAGACGCCCTCGAACAAGGCCACTGATCGGATTTTTTCAATCTGGAGAGGATGTGTCCGGCAGTTCGCGCACAACCGATCGGTGATAAATGGCTCACCGCATTTCTCGCACCAGGGCGGCCCAATCGGTTTGACGGCGGCGCGGCACGCAGCACACCACAGGCTGCCCACAGTTTGACAACCGCCGCATTTGGGAGGAAATAGAAGGTCGGTAAAACTACTCCAGACCTGCCGTCCCCGTTGCTGGAGTAGTGCAAAACCACGCATGCTGCTGGACGACGCCATATCAGCCTCGCGGTTGACACCGTTGTTGCGCGAATCAGAGAACTGGCTGTTGGAAACTAGAAAATTGGATTTTCGGTCGCCAGGGCCTGCAAGATGGCCGGTCCCAGCAACACGACCCAAATCGCTGGAAAGATCAGAAACACCATCGGGAACAGCATCTTGACCGGCGCCTGGTGCGCTTTCTCTTCAGCACGCTGACGCCGCCGCACGCGCATTTGATCGGATTGGATGCGCAGGACTTTGGCAATGCTCACACCCAGCTGCTCGGCCTGGATCACGGCGGCCACAAAACTGGTCACATCGCTCACGTCCAGGCGGTTCGACATGTCACGCAGCGCTTCACGGCGAGTTTTGCCCAGGCGGATTTCGTGCAGCACGCGCGCGAAGGCGCGGCTGAGATCGTCCTCCCACTTCTCGGCCACTTTCTGCATGGATTGATCGAAACCCAGACCGGCCTCGACGCAGATCGTCAACAGGTCCAGCGCATCCGGTAGGGACTTAATCACTGAGTGCTTCCGGTTGCGGATCTTGCTGCCCAACCACAACGCCGGCAGCATGAACCCCAGCACGGCAAATAATGCCGTGAATCCGATGCGCGGAAAAAAGTCAACATTTGCCAGCGACAACACGATGAAGATCAAGGCTCCTAAAGCCCCGCTCGCCACCGCACGAACCCCGAAGAATTCGGACGGAGTCCAGTTGTTGGGATTGCCTGCCAGGTCCAGTTTGTGACGCGCCGATTCCAGCGTTCGCGCCGGGGTAAAGCGCACCATAAAGCCAGAGGCGCGCCTGATCATCGGCGCCAGGACGCGCTCACTGAACGGCATCGACAACTCAATTTCTTCCAACGTCGCTGGTGTTTCACGCATGCTGTATTCGGCCAACCGCGCCGACAACGCGTCACCAGGCTTGCGCGAACCTAGCGCGATCACAATGAAGATGATCGCGATGACAACCAAGACTGCACCAATAATCACTGGGACTGGCATGAACCACCTCCACCTGTGAGCTAAACTTCAATCGCCACGATCTTCTGAATGGCGATGAAGCCGGTGCCGATCATCAGCAAGCCGCATACCACCATCGCCCAGCCACACCAACCCGAATTAAAAAGCCGGGATACGTAAGGTTTGTTGACACAGAAGAGCACCAACGCCAGACCGATCGGTAGCAAGCTGATGACGTAGCCGGAATAACGCCCCTGCGCCGTCAACGTACGCACCTCGCCCTTGATCCGAACGCGTTCGCGGATAGTAAAGCTGATCACGTCCAGAATCTCGGCCAGGTTGCCGCCGACCTCGCGCTGAACGTTAATGGCCGTTATCACCAAATCCAGGTCGTCGCTCTTGATGCGCCGCAACATATTCGCCAAGGCCTGTTCCAGCGAAATACCGATCTGCACTTCCTGAATAATGCGGCCAAACTCCGTGGCAATGGGCGGCGGCATCTCGCGCGAGACGGCCTCCATCGCTTGCAAGACGCTGTAGCCAGAGCGCAGGCCGTTGACCATCAGATTTAACGAATCGCCCAGCTGGTCACTGAAGGCGCGCAACCGCGCTCCCTGTCGAAACGAAACAAACCAGCGCGGAGCGAACCAACCCAGCACGGCGGCCAGAATGCCGAGAACGATCGTGCCGGACAGGAGATATCCCAGCGCGCCAATTCCCAGCGCTGCAATCACCTGCAAGATCAAGAATTCAGCCACCGTCAACTTCAAGTCAGCTCGTGCCAGCTGGGTGGATAAATTCTCAGAGACCTGGCGACCCTCCAAAGCCCGATTGAGGCTGTCGGCAATGGGCGTCGAGCGTTTCTTCGACTCCAGTTTGTCCACATCCTGCATCTCACCCGCGCTGGCAAACGTCTGCAGGCGCTGCTCCACCGAACCGCGACTGCGCACGGCGGATGCGATGCCGACGAGCAGGATCAGGACGGCGGCAACACCAATAATCACACCAATGGTTTGAAGGGGCATGGTCAGTCTCTCCTCTAAGTCTGCGTACCCAACTTCTACCAGACTGCCGCTAATACCGGCCCCGGGTGCCGATACCGAAGATATTGGGCGGCAGCCGGATGCCGGCCGCCTCGATCCGATCGATGAACTTAGGCCGCAAGCCCGTAGGCATCAGCCGGCCAATGATCTTTCCGTTCTCAATGCCGGTCTTCTCAAAAGAGAAGATCTCAGACATCGTAATGACATCGCCTTCCATGCCTTGCACTTCCGAGACGGTTACGACGCGGCGGGAGCCATCGCGCATGCGTTCCTGTTGCACGATCACATCGATCGCCGACGAGATCTGCTCGCGAATCGCGCGGTGGGGCAATTCCATGCCCGCCATCAGCACCATCGTTTCCATACGCGCCAGTGCGTCACGGGGCGTATTGGCGTGCAACGTTGTCAACGAACCGTCATGGCCGGTGTTCATCGCCTGCAACATATCCAGCGATTCGGCACCGCGGCACTCGCCGACGATGATGCGCTCGGGACGCATACGCAACGAGTTGATCACCAGATCGCGAATCGAGACTTCCCCGCGTCCTTCAATATTGGGCGGACGCGATTCCAACGTGACGACGTGCTCCTGGCGCAGCTGCAATTCGGCCGCGTTCTCAATCGTCACAATGCGTTCATCTTCTGGAATGAAACCCGACAAGATATTCAGGAGCGTCGTCTTGCCCGAGCCGGTGCCGCCAGAGACCAACATATTTAGGCGCGCAATGACACAGGCCTTCAAACACTCGATCGCTTCAGCCGTAATGGAACCATTCCCAATAA
>JAUQXC010000426.1 GCA_030834825.1 Thermoflexales bacterium | reverse complement strand
GTTGGTATCCATGATGCAGAGCCACCATCAATGATAAGATACCTTGTCTGGGTGACAAGGCCAGATAGCCGCGGCTCTGCAACAATTCGCGACCTTGAAGCTGCCGGATCAAGCCCAGGTTGTCCCAGGAGCTCCAACTTAGACAATAGCAGCGAATAGGAGAATTGTGCTGAAGAGCATGACACCAGTTTTCGACAAAGCGATTAGCTGCTGCATAGGCGCCGTTCATAGCACCGCCAAAGAAGCTAGTGACGGAAGAGAAGACAACTAAAATGCTCCCTGGTCGTTGCTTCAGCAGTTGGGAGAGCGCCCAGGTACCTTGCACCTTGGCATGTAGGGCTGCCGCGATCGTCTCTTGGGTTTCATCCAGCAGCGTTCGCTGCGCAAAGGTACCGGCCAAGTGAAACACGCCATCCAGCTCACATTGCCAGCGCTCGGCCGCTCGACGGACTGCAGCCTGCAGCCCCTCAAGATCACTGGCGTCGATTGCTTCATAGACAACCGCCCCGCCCAGTTGTTGTAGCTCATGGTAATGGGACAAACGTCTTGCCGCTGGATCACGAGGCTCCAGTCCAAACAACGAGTCAGCCTGTTCGGGCAGCGGTGTCCGGCCAGTTATGATGACGTGGGCCTGATAGTGCTGAATCAGGAATTTCACGACTTCTGTGCCGATATCACCCAAACCGCCTGTCACCAAATACATGCCGCCCGGCTTCAACGGGGCAGGCCCCAAGGGCTGCTGCGTCATATCCAGGTGTGCCAACCGTGGGATCAGCCGTTGCGCACCACGATAGGCCACCTCCAGCTCTGGTCTGACCAGCTTTAGTTCCTGGATGATGCGAGCGGTGTGCTCCGCTGCTGAGTCGTATGGCAGGTCAATGTGCTGGCACAAGAGCCAGGGAATTTCACGAGGAATCACCTTTATCAGCCCGCTGATCGAGCCTTTGGCGTACATGACCTGATCTTGATTCCCGGTGTATTGGGCATAGCTGGAGACGATCATCAGCCGGGTTTCACGATTGACCGTCTGGCGCGCAAGTTCCTGGACGATATAGAGCCCGCTGACCACACTGAGCACGAGCGCGCGCTCCAGCGCGGGCGCATCGGGAGCCTCTCCCCCGTACGGTCCATATTCCCAGAGGTGCACCAGTATATCGATGACACCATGCTCATGCCAGATCGCTTGGAACAGCAGCCTATAATCATCCTGATCGGCCGGGTTGATCTGATACCGTCCCCGACCTAGCGCTTGAAAGCGTGCACCTGGTTCAACCCTGAGGCAGGAACAGCCCAGACGGGTCAGCTCCGCCTGCAGCTCGCTGCCCAGCCCGGGCAGCGGATTGTCAAAGATCAGGATGCACCCTGTCAACTGCTGCTGCGCCAGATCTAAGCTGGCCCGGGGACGCCAGAATTTGTGGTAAAACCAGGCTGGCAGGGTGCGCGCCGTCTGCCCCAGAATGTCGATACGCTTTAAGATGTGGTTGAAGCCTCCGGCCTGCAAGGCTTTGGCCAGCTGTAGGCGCTGGATTTTACCAATTTCAGTCTTGGGAATATCCTGCTTCTGAACCGGCAACACGTAATCCGGATTCACGCCGATCTTCTGGAACACCGTCTGCCGTATTTCTTTGAGCAGGCGCGCCAGTTGTGCATCTTCTCTGTCGAGAGGCGTAACGAAAAAGATCGCCAGTTGATCGCTCCGGCTGTTCGGTCTGCGAACTGCACATGCCGCGGTATAGGAAACTTCTACGCCCTCCAGCTCTTCGACGACCATCTCGATCTCATGGCAGTAGTAGTTGATCCCATTGATAATAATCATGTTTTTAAGCCGGCCGGTAATGGTTAATTGGCCCTCTTTGAGAAAAGCCAGATCGCCCGTATCAAGCCAGCCATCCTCGGTAAACACCTCCTGATTTGCCTGGGGATTCTCATAATAGCCCTGGGTGACGGTCAGACCTTTGATCTGCAGCCGGCCAATGACACCTTCCTGGACTAGCTGGTTCGCGCCATCAACAATGCGAAAACTGGTGCCAGGTACAGGGTGACCGACTGAGACAAAGGTGTCAGCATCGCTGGTAGTTTGAAGTGAGAAACTTGAGGAGAATGACACTGCCGACGAGGTCTCAGACATCCCCCACGACGGGTACATCGCCCTTTCAGACAACCCGTACGGCTTAAGGAGTGCCAGGAAGCGTCGCGCAACTTTGGCGACCACCGCTTCACCCGCATTGAGAATAAAACGCAGCGTCGAGAGATCCCACTGGCGAGTTGCGAGTTCAGCAGCGTGATCGTTGATCAGTCCATAGGCGAACTGAGGCGCCCAAGTTGCAGTCACATGGTAACGCTGAATCAGGTTGAGCCACTGAAGCGGATCCTCCAGGATCATGTCCGTGGGAGCATGGATTTGCTGGCAGCCTGAGTAGAGATCATGGATATGAAACATCACGATCCCGCCGACATGATCAAGTGGCATCCAGTTGAACGAAATGTCATCGGGCGAAAACGAATTAAAGTGAGCCGACGCTGCGGAACGAGAAAGAATGTTGCGATGCGTAAGCATCACCCCCTTGGGCAACCCGGTACTGCCTGATGTGAGCAGAATTAACGCTACGGCTTCCGGGTTGCCTGGCTGCCACTGAAGATCTGGCCTAGCCTGGCGCAGATCGTCAATAACGGCAATTCGCAACTGCGAGACCTGGAACAGGGAACTCAGAGAGTGGAGGGCAGCCGTTAGCTTCCGGCTGGTCAAGATCACGGGCTGGCCAAGCATCAACCAAGCATTGTGTAGCTTCCTGAGCGTGCTGTTATCTCGATCATAGGCGGGTGCAGTTGCAATTGGAATCGGGATGAATCCCCCCAGCTCACAGGCCCAGAAGGCGGAGGCGAAGTCGCTGTTCTGATCGAATTGAAAGATAACCTTATCGCCCGGCTGAAACCCATACTGCCGCAATCCCCCCAGGATATGCTGGGCATCATCCAGCAACGTAGAATAGGTCTGAATCAGTGGTAGCTGATCAGGCCGAATAAAAATCACCTCACGTTCTGGCCAGGTGAGTGCTGCGTGGCGCAACGCCTCGGGTAGCGTCTGAGGTGCGCTCGCGGACAAAATCAGTGGTTCGCCCTCGCTGAGGGCCAGCCGCGTAGCTGAGCCAGTATTTGCCCCACCGTCGCTGGAGGCGGTCGCTGCATTCGAAGTTGCTTCTGGCTGGCTCGCCGTATCCCACAGGAACTCCGGCAGCAGTTCGCTGAGATGGGTAGTGACGGGCTGCTCCAGGTATTCCTGGATTCTGATCGCCGCTTGCTCAACCTGGGGGAGCGCGCGTAAAGCTGCCTCCAACCGGGTGGCCTCCCCTAAATCGATAACCGCCAGGCCCTCCAAGACAGCGCGATCGATTGTCCCTTGCGCTGTCAGCGGCAATCCGCTGATAGGAAGCCAGTAGTGCGGAATGAATGAGTCTGGCAGTCGGGCCTTGAGATACGCCTGTAAGCGCTCGACCGAAAAGCCTTCGCTGGGCACCAGATACGCCACTAATTCTTGAGTATGGCGCTGGCTCTGGCGGGCTAGGACGATGCAGTCATCAATCAGTCCAGATCGCAGTAACACTAGCTCGATGCTACGCGGGTCGAGCCAATCCCCGCCAATCCAGACATAGCGGTCAAACCTACCTGTCAGATCAAGCTGGCCATTCGGGAGACGGCGCGACTGAATCCCCGTCTTGAAGAGTTGCTCGCCGTTGCTGGATAGAAACAACTCGCCGTTCACACCTGGCGGCGCCAGCTGCCTAAAGGAGTCCACGACCTGGCATGGCGTGCTGCTGCCATGCTCC
>JAUQXC010000425.1 GCA_030834825.1 Thermoflexales bacterium | reverse complement strand
GAAAATCGTTTAATATCAGCCCAGTTAGTGGGGGGGCATTTTTCCTACGCAATCCTGCTTCTTTACTTCCGCCCAGATCCATAACGCACCACCAGGAAGTTCACCTCCACTCATTCCAACAGGGTTCTATCACGTCTGCGGTTTAGGACGATTGAAGTCGGCGGTCAACTGACTTCAAGCACTGTCGTGCGGTTGTTGATCCGACCGCTCACTGGGCTATTCCTGGCAGCGCCGCTCTTGATCGCACCCTGCGCGTGACCTACCTTACACTCCAGTCTGTCCCTGCCTACCACAGCTGGAGAAATTCGTGAAAGGTCTCTCTCCCCATGATCTTTAAGAATTCCGCGCGACTGATCGGTCTGCGCAGCTTCGCCTTGATCATTGGCTTTACTTTTCTTCTGACAGGTTGTGCGCGCTCTTCACGCGCTGTGGAGCGAACGACGGTGTCGCTCAATTCTGATCGCGGGCTGGCCCAACAAACCGCCCTCATTCAAGCTTCACCCAGCAGCGTGCCATCCTCGGCAACGCCAACTCTGATCGGGTTGCCTGAAGCCGGCGGCCCACAACCGACACGCCCGGCATCATCGCCGACGCCTGTAACGCTAGAACCGACAGCCACCTCCACACAGGTGCCGCCAACACTGCCGCCCCAAACCCCCACAGCCACTGCCCCCGTTCCGGCACACTATTACGCACCAATGCGCATCCTCATTCCGGCGATTCACTTGGACTCGCCCGTCATTGCCGTCGGCTGGACCGTCACCGAACAAAACGGCCAGAAAGTCAGCGAGTGGAACGTGCCGAGCGAGCGCAAGGTGGGTTGGTTGAATACCAGCGCGCTGGTGGGCATGCCGGGCAACACCGTCTTGGTTGGGCATCAGAATGTGGATGGCCGGGTATTTGAAAATTTGGAATATCTCCAACTCGGCGATGAAATCCAGCTGCAGGCTGGTGACGAACTACACAAGTACACTATCGTTGCAAGAACGATTGTCCCCGAGAAAGATCAGCCGATTGAAGTGCGCCTCGAAAATGCCCGCTGGATCGGGCGCAGCAATGACGAACGCCTCACGCTCATCACTTGCTGGCCCCGCAACGATAACACCCATCGGCTTATACTGGTCGCTCTGCCTGTGCAATAATCTGATCTACGATTTTCAGCAGTTCACAACCTATCACCCTGCTTAGGCGCACCGCTTGTTTTTGGCGACGCGCCGATTTGGGTTTTCATAAGTCCGCTTTATTTTTAGAATTTTTTACGATCACAGCTAGGACTTTTTTAGATAGTGTGGGGTACTATTTGTCTTGTTCACGGAGGAGGAGAAATCAGTCTCGATTGAGTAGAATTCAAATGGCTGTATGCTCGAATGGAACCGAAGCAGGATATAGATAACATTTACATGAAAGGAGAGCTAGTATGTTTAAGTCACGCAACTTATTGGCAGTCAGTCTCGTTTTGATCTCCATGATGGTCTTCTTGATTCCGTTGGCGGCCGCGCAGCCCGCCATGCAGGCGACGGAGACACCGGAGCCAACCGCCACCGTCGAGGCGACCGTAACGCCCATGGCAACCAGCACCGCCATTGCGCCAGTTGTCTCCCCGGTCGCAACAGCGGTCGGGACACCCAGCACTCTTCCGACGACAGGTGAGAGCGACGGTAACACGGCAGCCCTGGCCTTACTCGTGCTCGCCGTGGGTGCCTTGATTATTGTGGGGGCGATCGGGTTGGCCGCGGCCTCACGGCGCACCCAGTAGCTCGAGACCGACAAATCCAACTCGGAAAGCAAGCCCTCTTGAACTTAATCGTTCAAGAGGGCTTCTCTTTCAAACCTCCCGGAGGCTTGAAACCTCCGGGAGGATACGAGGACGCGTTAGTTCTTTGTGATCAGAGGCAGGTAGAGCTCTGTATCAGTTGGTGTCCCCGGTTCGGCAGTGACGTTGATGGTGAAACTCTGTGTCGTCTGCGCACCGTTGCTGTCCGTCGCCGTCAAGGTGATGATATGCGAGCCGATGCTCAACGTATCGAGCTGGAGCAGTGCGCCCGTGCCCAACACGCCATCCAGACTCGACGACCATTGCAGATTCCCTTCGGGCAGCGTGCCATCCTCGGGATCATAAACCTCGGCTTCGAAACTGATCGTCTGGCTGATCACGTAGGTCGTGCCGTCGGGCGGATCGACTGCCAGGATCTGCGGCGCTTTCTGTGGGACCACGAAGGTCCCCTCTGTCTCGTCGGTTGCCGTGTTCACACCGTCGCTGGCCCACACGCGGAACTTACCCTGCGTCCCGCCCGGCAACAGCGTCAGATCGATCGCGATGGTCGTCGAGGGAATCTGTCCAGAGAGCGGCAGCCACGTCGCGCCGCCGTCCTGACTGTAGTCCAGCGAGAATGTCAGCGACTCACCATCCGGATCGGATGCACTCCAGCTCACGATCACACTGCTGCCCGTCAACGTGATGCCGCCGCCGGGAGCTTGCACGGTCACCGTCGGAGCGTTGGCGCTGACCGTGCGCGTGATCAAATGCTGTGTGGCGCTGGCGATGACGATCTTCTGCGTCCCTGTCACCCAGGGGACCAGTTCGGTGATGTCCTGTTCGGGATCATCCACCTCGGTGACGCCGCGCGGCGAAAAGTTGTAGTCGGCCAGCACGACGTTGCTCGCGTCCAGCAGCTTGATGTGATAGGTGCCGCTGAGATCGCGCCCCGCCCAGTCGTCGGCATTGGGCACGCGATAGAACGTGCTGAGTGTGACCGTGTTCGTCGCTGTGACGATCTTGCCCATGATCACCAAGCGTTCCACGCCCTGTACGCGTTCCGGGCGCAGCGTGCCTTCTTCCGCCACCATCCGGTTGTAGATCGCTTCGTAGGTGTAATCCGAAATCCACTGCGGGCCGCAGTAGGTCATGACATCGTACCAGTCGGGCGTAACAATCAGCGGCGTCGTCAGACTCCAATCCACGCCGTACAAAGTATTGTTGGCCCACATGCTGGTGCCGGGACTCAGGCGGCCCTGCGTGTACGGATAGCTGTTGTCCGGTCCCGCTTCATCCCCGCAGCTCCCGGAACCGGCATAGGGTCCGCCTTTCACATGTGCGCGCCCGTACGAGTGGCCGTTCTCGTGGCCGCCGTACCAGTCGCCGTAGTTGCCGTCGGGGTCCCAGCCACCGGTATCGCCGGTAGGACCGGAAGCGACTGCTTCAGGAATGCCCATCGAGCGGCCGCGCATGAACGTGTTGCCATCCACTTGCAGCGCCTGGGCATACCACCGTTGATAGAGCGGACTAAAATCGAAGTTGAGGAACTTCTTGATCTTATTCCACCACAGATCGTCATTCACGGTGCTGGCCGTGGGCAGACTGCCGTACGGTGGATCGAGATAGGCATAGGTCACGTTCAACTTATTGATCGGATAAGCCGCCTTCGTCCACTTGGTCAGCCGCGTGCGATCGACACTGCGCACATGTCGGGTTGATCCGCCGTAGTTGTAGGGAATATCGATCCACCACACGTCCATGTCCGGCGCTTCGACGAAGCTCACCGTGGCGCTGCGCACGTTATTGCCGTAGTCATTCTCAGCATACTTCTTGGGCGTGTTGACTTCGCACTCGAACCGGACACTTCCCGCGCTGAGCCAGCCCGTCGGCACATCGAAGTAATAGGCGTGATTGAGCTGGCCCCGATCGGGTGAGCTGCGCACCGTGATCGTCGCACCGCTATTCGCCGGCGACAGAATGCCCCAGTACGTCGCGCCGCGATACACGCGCAGACGTGCATTCACACTGGCGATGTTGCCGCTGTCGCTTTGGACATAGCAGCGCACGAACGTCCGCTTCCTGGCGATGAGCACCACACTGTTATTCAGGTCCTGAATGGCCTGGTTGACTTCGATGCCGGGATTGCGCGCGAAGAAGTCGAGCGTGGCAACCTCGGTGGTGTCGTCAGCCACGCCCGGATACGCTTCCAGGTTGCCGGCGTTGTCGCGCGCCCGCGATCGGAACTGATAGATGTGGCCGCTGGTGCCGTTGAACGTGCCCGAGGTGGTGCTCGTCGCGCTCTTCCAGGTCGTCCAGGCGCCGTTGACCGTGGTATCACGATACTGCACATCATAGTTGTCGATGCCGGAATGCGCGTCGCTGCCCGACCAGGTGACGAGGAATGAGGTGCTGCCACTGCTGTTGGGCGACGAAGCCGACGACGAGGGCGGCGTGGTATCGATGTAGAATGCACCGCGATGCGCCGCCGACGTTGACCAGTTGCCGGCCAGGTCGCGTGTGCGAACATGGAACCAGCGATTGTTCGAGGTTGCCAGAATGCCGCTCGTCATGGAGTTCCCGGTGGTGTCGAGGGTTGAATCGGGCAAGGCCACCGGTGAAACGTCCCATTGATACGAATAGCCATACACGCCGCTGCCACCCGGATCAGTCGCGCCTGACCAGGTGATGAAGATCGTCGGATCGTTGCTCCACACGCCGATGGTGTGGCTGCCGCCGAAGGTGGTGGGATTCGTCGGCGGCGTGAGATCGATGTAGAAGGGTCCCAGGTGGCGCGCAGCGGTTGACCAGTTGCCGGCCAGATCGCGCACGCGCACGTGAGCGTACCAGTGATTGC
>JAUQXC010000424.1 GCA_030834825.1 Thermoflexales bacterium | reverse complement strand
AAAAGCAATTCGTTCTTATCGGCTATCGATATCTTCTTTAAATCGCCAGTCGCTTGGGTGGCGCTTTTACCTTGCTGTCGCAGCATCCAATAGCAATGCGCATTCAGTGCGTTGCGGTGGGCGTCCTCGTTTCGCCATCTGAAGTAGTCAACCACATCTTCGGCTTGCGGCAGTTGAGCAATCCGGCAATCAAAGGCCGCGAGGTCGCCCAGCAGGATTGAAAACTTGGCGCTGGCTTCGCCCGCCAATAGGGAGTTGAACTTTCGCGTCTTTCTACCGAAGGTATCTTCTCTAGGGTGGAACAGCAAGGAAATTTCATCGCTTTGCGTATAACCGTAGATGATGCGAAACCCGCACTGCATCAAATGCCGTGTCGTATCAATCATGTAGTCTCGCATCTGTTCATCGAAGGGCACCTTGAATGGGTGAATCTCCTTGGTAAGGCGAGTGAAGTTGCGGCCATCCACACGTGCCACCATGAAGATTCCAGGCAGCACACAGTAGTCGTGAGCGGTCTCATAGATCCGCATGCGTTTGTCTAGTTTATCGAAGTCCATCTGTCCATTCCTGAACTACAAATTCATTGGTCGCGTTAACGGTCACATAGTAGAGCTCGTCAAAGCCTTCGTCTATGCTTGGGAGTTTCAAGCGCCTATAAGTTGCAGCTATGCCTTTCTCCGGTATGGCTTTGGGTATGGCGTGCTGCTGATTGCGCCGCATGGCCTCCGGCAAGCTGGATTGGAAATAATAGCCAACAACCCGAAATCTAGCAGCCTTGGCTAAGGCGATATACTTGACACGTTCTTCGGTAGCCACATTAGTGTTATCCACGACAAAAGGCTGCTTGGCAGCAATACATGCCTCAAGCAGGATGCGCTCACGATGGCGTGTTTTGAGCATATCGAGATTGATGCGCACGTGAGTATCCGCAAAGCGCTGGTGAAAGAAGGTAGATTTCCCGACGGCTTGAATGCCAATAAGAATGATAGCTTCCATGTTGCAAGAAGTGTTGCGGCCCAACTCGGAAGTTAGTGGAAAAATTCCGCCTGCCGCCTTATCTCTGGAATTCTCTGCATCAAAGTATAGACCGATTCAATCTGTAGTCAAACAAGGCAACTCATTGTTGAGAATTATGCTATCGACAGGATGCGCAAGTTGATGTTATGATTTTAAGGGATTGCAGTCGGGTACTTTGAGCTACAGGGGAAACAAGGATGAAACGTTGGGGAGTGATGCTAATGGCCGTGATGGCGGTGCTGTCCATTACCGGCCGCGTTTTTGCGCACGAACGTATCGTGTCGGGCGACTATGCTTTTGTGCTGGGCTGGCTGGAAGAGCCGCCTGTCGTGGGCCTGAAGAACGCGGCGCTGGTGGAGGTGACGACCGCGCAAAATGATCAACCGGTTGAAGGTGCTGAGGGAGCGCTCACGGCGCAGGTCGTCTATGGCGACAAAAGCAAAGAACTGCTGCTGCGCCCACTGGCCGGGCAGCCCGGCACCTACGTGGGGGATTTTATACCCACGCGGCGCGGCACGTACACCCTGAAACTTGGCGGCACGATCAATGGCCAGCCGATCGAGGTGAGCGGCGAGATCGAGGAAGTCGGCAGTCTGGACAGTTTGACTTTTCCAGAACCACAGGCCGCTCTGCAAAAGTCGATCGACGCGCTGCAAGGCGAGCTGAACACCACGCGGATGTTTGCCATCGTCGGGGCTGTGCTGGGTGCGATCGGGTTGGTGCTGGCCGGAGTGGCTCTGGGTCGCAGCCGTAGATGATCGGTAGGGCAAGATGTCATCTTGCCCGCGCAAGTTGCCAACTTGCGCCACGGACAGCAACGTGCAATAGGAATGAAACAGAGGGGAGAAGACATGCTGCGCAAATCATTGGTGGCGATAGTGGGGATGTTGTTGTTAATCGCTTTCGCTTTCGCGGGCAGCGCGCGGGCCGACGGGACGCCGACGCCGGAACCCGATCATGGGCACATGGAAGGCACGCCGGAAAGCGAGCACCATGATGAAGGCACGATCGAGGCCGAGCACGATCATGGACCGCGCCTTGCCGCCAACGGCGCGACGGTGAAGATCATTGCACCCCAACACAACGCCATGTTGGATCGTGATAGTGTCATCGTGCGGGTGGAGACCACCAACTGGCCGCTGGGCGTAGAAGGCCATCACTGGCACTTGCTGGTCAACGGCAAAGAGCAGGGCATGTCCCAAGGCAACGCTCCCGCCTTGCAGGCGCACGATCTGCAGCCCGGCGAGAACTTCATCGAAGCGGTACTGTCCAACGAATTGCACCAGGAACTGGATGCCACACACAAAATCACCGTTCACTACGCCACCACCGCTCAGGCGGCCACCGCCAATCAGGCGGCTGAAACAACCGCCGCCGCGAATGCGCCGGGTTTATCGTCGGGCGTGGTGATCGTCCTGGTGGGGATTGTCTCGGCCGTGGCGGCCATTCTGGGCATTGGCTTCGCGGTGACGCGCAAGAAAGCGTAAAGAATAATGCGCATTGGGTAAAAGGTTTTTCCCTATCTTACGCCTTACGTTTCACTAAACCCATGTCACGATCTCTGCGCACCTCTCTTTTTCTAGCGCTGTTGTTAACCTTGTCGATCAGCGGCCTCGTCTTCGCGCATGCCGATATCGTGCGCTCTGATCCGGCAGCGAACGCCGTGTTGGATCAGGCGCCCGCGCAGATCACGATCGAGTTTACGGAACCCGTCGAGCCGCGCCTGTCCAAGATCGAGGTGCTGTACGACGACGGTTCGGTCGCCGATAACAACGATACCACGCGCGATCCGGCCGATCCCAAAGTGCTGTACGTTTCTTTGAAGGATTCGCGCGCAGGCACGTACATCGTGTCGTGGCGTGCGTTGAGCGAAGTGGACGGGCACGTCACCTCGGGCGCGTTTGTGTTCTCCGTCGGCCGGCCGATCGATCCGGCGAAGCTCAACGCGCCAAGCTTCGGTGCGGTGACCTCGCCGCTGGACATGATCGCACGTGCGTTGACGTTCATCGGGCAGGCTGTGCTCGCCGGCGCAGTGGCTTTTCGCTGGCTGGTGTGGCGGCCCGCGTTGAAGGCGGCGCAACTCACGGCTGAAGTTGACGCTCGATCGGGGCCGTTGACCAGGCGCGTGTTGATCGTCGCACTGGTCTGCGCCGGTGTGGGCGCGCTGGTCCTGTTGATCGCGCAGGCCGGCAACTCCGGCGGATCGATCGGGGAGTGGCTGAGCACGCGCGTAGGCCGCATCTGGCTGGGCCGCGCCGCGACGTTGATCGCGATCGGCCTGCTGCTGGACGATCTTGCGCTGACGGCGCGTGGCAGGCGCTTTGCCAACCTCGTCTCGATCTGGCTGCCGCTGCAACTGTTGTTCCTCACGACGTTGACCAGCCACAGCGCCGCGATCACGCAACCGCCGCTCATTCCATTTGCGGCAGACTTCATTCACTTGATCGCGACCTCGATCTGGTCGGGCGGGCTGGCGCTGATGGCGTTCGTGGTGCCGCGCGTAGCGCGGACCTTGGACGACGAAGATCGATCGTGGTTGTGGCTGCGGACTGTGGTGAACTTCTCGACGGTTGCAGCGGCAGCGGTGGGCGTCTTGATCGTCACCGGATCGTATCTGTCGTTTCTGCACATGGGCAGTTGGACGGCGTTGATCGGCACAGCGTATGGACGCACGTTATTGCTGAAGCTGGCGTTTGCCGGTGTGGCGCTGTTGATCGGCGGTTACAACCTGATCGTGATCAAGCCACGGCTCGATCGGGCGATCGAGCGAGCAGAGTCAGGGCCGCAAATTCAACAACGCTTTCGCCGCACGGTGTTGATCGAAGCAACCGCCGGTCTATTGGTGCTGGCTTCAGCCGGAATTCTCACCGCGCTGCCGCGCTCGAAAGATCCGCAGCCCACGGTGGCCGCCGGGCCGCTGCAACTCACCACGCGCAGTGAAGACCTCGACGTGGCGCTGACGATCGATCCCGCGCGCTCGGGTGTGTCGACGTACACCGTGCGCTTAATGCAGAACGGTCAAGCCATTGCTGATGTCAAAGAGGTCGCGCTGCGTTTCACGTATCTGACGCGCGGACTGGGCGCGGCGGAAACGCAGACGTCGGCGACGGACGATGGCGCGTATGCGGCGAACGGCGCCTATCTCTCGCTGCCCGGTGAGTGGCAGATCTCCACGGCGGTGCGGCGGCCCGACGCGTTTGATGTCTTCGCGGATTATCGGGTGCGCGTGGATCTGGATGGCCGCATCGAGCCGTTGGGGCAGGAAGGGCTGTTCGATGCGCTGCTGAAGTGGCTGTCGATCTACGGGATGATGTTCGGCGGCAGCGTGGCCGTGGCGCTGGGCGTGGTGTGGCTGCTCATCGCGTGGAAGGCGGCCGATCATCCAGCGGTGCTGGCGCTGTTGATCGTGCCCGCGATCATCGCCATCCCGATCGGGGTGTATTCCATCGTCACGTTCACGCGTGAGGCAACACCGGGCCTGACACTGACCAATCCATTTTTGCCGGATGAAACATCGCTGCAGATGGGACGTGAGTTGTTCGCCGAAAATTGCGCGGTCTGTCACGGCGAACAGGGACGCGGTAACGGACCTGCGGCGGCGAACCTGACGCTCAAGCCGCCGGACTATGGCAGTGGTCATCTGGACATTCACACCGACGGCGATGTTTTTTACTGGATTCAGAATGGCATCTCAGAGGGTTCGCCGATGCCGCCCTTCAAAGATAAATTGACCGACGCTGAGATCTGGCATGTCGTGAACTATGTGCGGCGCTTGCGGAACGAAGCTGTAGGGGTGGGTCTTGCACTTGCCCAGGGGGACGAGGCCAACCCGACGGTGGTGCTGCAACCGTTCACGCCCCCGTCATTCGTCGCGCCGGAAGTGCCCACCTCGATCACACCCACCGCAGGTGGGACGCCTACCCCGTCCACATCCGGCGATCCGATCGCGTTGGAATGGCTGGCCAAAGCCGACGCGGCGATGAATGCGTTGCAGTCAGTGGTAGACGATCAAGTGGTGCGTGACAACGCCGGTCATCAATTGCGAGTGCGCTTCGAGTTCAACGCGCCCGATCGCATGCGTTACACGATCGAGAGCGGGCCAACCTCTGTACAGATCGGATCGGACGATTATCAGCAGAAACCCGCTGGGACGTGGTTCGCCAATCGGCGTGGTGTGCCGTTTGTCTGGCCGCAATATGCGTATGCGCGTGCGGCCGAGCAGGCGCGTGTGGAGGATGAAGGTGCGTTGAAGGTCGTGTCGTTTATGTGGAATGGATTTGATTTCAAAGTGTGGATCGATGCCCGGACGGCCCGGCTGACAAAGTACACGTTAAGCGATGGCGAGCGTACGGTAGAAGGCGAGTACAGTGCGTTTGATGCGGCGAGTGCGATCGATGCGCCAAGCCATTAAAGCGGTTTCCCAAACGATTTACGCCTGGATTCGAGGCTTCAGCAGGAATCCGCCTAGAGCGGTTTCAAAGTCGATTTACGATCTGGACTCGAGACTTGCCCACACTTGCACCCACTGCGTTGGGCGCAGTGCGGTGTACCCGGCTTCCACTGGAAGCCGGTGGGCCGCTGGCGTAGCCGGAATCCGCCTGCGCCCAG
>JAUQXC010000423.1 GCA_030834825.1 Thermoflexales bacterium | reverse complement strand
ATAGCTTCCCGGGTCACCTCGATCAGCGGGTGATCGGCATTCTGATCTTGGAGAGCACTACGTAGTCGGCTGAGTGTTTTGCGGAGATTGCCCAGAGCTTTGGAGGCCGGCTGTGAAGGCCACAGTAGATCGGCTAGCGTTTCTCGACGGAACGGGGCGCCGGCCTGCATGACCAAGTAAGCCAAGAGTGCTCTGGCGGCGTCCGTCTCAAACCCTGTGACAGGTTGCCCATCACGCGCGACCCTGAACGCACCGAGCAATTCAATCTTCAAAAGCGCCATGGTCTTTCCTCGTTTGCGCTTGTCACGTTCTTGTCATGCTGATGTGCTAATCTAAACAAGGCAGAACAGCGTGTGTGTTCCTCGGCCTCGCCTTTCCCGCCATGTGGGTGGCGGAGGTGTACTGGGCGTCGGCCTCGGAATGACGCAGGGGTTGGGTGGACACCCCAGCGCCTGCTCAGGTGAGGGGGAGGTCTCAGTTTGGCCGTTTGAGGCACGATGCTCCGACGGCTTAGAGGTGAAGTTCTTAAGAGGTGGCCTTCAGCTCAGTCAGCCGCCTTTTGACACGCTGCAAATCTGCTACAGCGCCCAACTGCTCCAGAACTGTCTGACTAGCCTCAAGATCCTGTCGGGCCTCAGCAAAGTGCTCTTGCTTCAACGATACCTGGGCACGCCAATACAGCGCGCGCGCGGCCTCAATGGCCTGCCCGCCGTCCTGTAAAATGGTCACCGCGTGATCCAGATGGCGATAAGCATTTGCCAGATCACGGTTCGCCAGATCGATGCGGCCCATCAGCACTTCATAGTTGCCCCATTCCGGCGAGTCGCCCGGGTCGGTATGAGTTGCTTCGCGCAACAGAGCCTGACTGCGCTTAGCCCAGTGCTGAGCCGGCTCAAGCTGTCCCTGCTCCAGCGCCAGCACACCCTGTAAATAATAGGTATCTTTTAAGTTGAAGTTCTCGCGAGCGCCAGCCTCTTCATACAGACTCACCGCCGCATTCAAATGCCGCGCACTATCCGGCCAACGTTCCTGGAAAAGATACAGACGGCCCAAATTCATGTGGGACTGAGCCGTCTCATAAGAATGGCCTATGCGCAACGAAATCGCGAGACTGCGCTGCAGGAACGCTTCTGCGTTAATCCAGTCGCCACGATCGGTATAGAGCAATCCCAGATTTGTGCACGACAAAGCCAGGCCTTCCGCCTCACCGATGCTTTCGTGCATTTCCACAGCGCGTTGATAATTGGATTGCGCGCCGTCCCAGTCGCCGCTAGCCCATTTGAGGATACCCAGATTATTGAGCGATCGAGCATAGCCCACTACGTCGCCCAGCCGTTCACGCAACGTCAACGCCTGTTCCACGTAGCGCACCGCATCGACCCACTGACCACGATTGTAATAAACCGCGCCCAAACGATTCAAAATAGAAGACTGAACGCTGTAATACTGGGTCTTATTGACGAGCGCCAGGCCCTGCTCCAACCATTGCTGGGCGGCCGACAAATCTCCACGCCGCAGACTCATCCAGCCTAGCTCGGAATACACCTGCCCTCGCAAGTCAGACGCCGCGCTGCGCACCTGATCCATTTGCTTCAGGGCTTGCTGCAACCAGTTATCCGCTTCATGCAGATCGCCGCGTTTGTCCCAAACCTGGCCCAGCTTCAACATGGCCCACGCACGATCTTCCGCCGTCGCGCCGGTCCACTCCTCCAACATCGCTTGATAGAAGGCCGCGGCTTCTTCATACTCGCCGATGAGCTGTTCCACATCCCCCAGGCCAATGGCGGCCTGCCAGCGCGCCGATTCATGCCCGCTCAGGTGCTGTGCCAGCTGCAGCGCGCGGCTGTAATGCTCGATAGCCTCGTAGTTGGCAAACCGCGCCTTGGCGCGATTGCCGGCCAACACCGAATACAACATGGCCCGATCGCGCACACGCGCCCGATCGTAATGCAGCGCCAGTGACTCGGCCTGATTCATCACATCCTCCGAGAACAGAAACTCGATGCTCTCGGCGACGGTGCGGTGCAAGCCCGGCCGCTGGCTGTGCAGCAGACTGTTGTAGATCGTCTCTTGAGTCAGAACGTGCGCGAAGGCATACGTCGGCTCGCTGGCCGCGTGGCGCGGCGTCAGCATGCTCAATTCCACCAGGCGTTCCAGCATCGGCGCGGCCGTAGAAATGCCATGCAAGCGTCGCTCGACTTCCTCCAACAAGCGGGACGGAAACTCCAAGCCAATCACGGAGGCATCCCGCAAGACTTGCTGCAGCTCTTTGGGTAAGCGATCGAAACGCGTGAGCATCAAGCCGCCCAGGCTGGTGGGCACATCCACCGTCCGCAGTTCCATGGCCGAGACCACGCGCCACTTGCCACCGCTGGGTTTCAGCACGTCCTTTTCAATGAGCATCCGCACAAATTCTTCAATATAGAACGGATTGCCTTCCGCGCGCGCCAGGATGGTGCTAATGATCTGTTCGGGCAGTTCATTCAACTCCACCAGGCCACCCAACAAGGCGCGGCTGTGCGCGGCGGACAGCGGCTTCAAATCGATGTCAAGGCGCACTGGCGCATTCAGCAAGCGCGTGCTCGAGGCCACATTCAGACGCAGCGGACGTTTGGGCATGGGGCGGGTCATGACACACAACAACAGCGGCGCTTCGTCGATGACGTCGACCACGGATTGCAACAGTTCGCGTGACAGATCATCGGCCCAATGAAAATCATCGATGACGACAATGAGCGGTTGTTCGCGCGCTTCATTGATCAACCATTCGCGCACGGCCAACGCCGACAGCTGCTTCACGCGTTCCGGTTCCAGGTTGCGCAAAGCCACATTTTCGCGCGGGGTCAAAGGCAGACTGGCAATCTGTCTTAGGAAGGGGCGCAAAGCCGGGGTAACGTGCGCTTCGAATGCTTCCGGCGCACCCTTGAGCCGCAGCGCATCTTCCATCAAGGAACGGAATGGCGCATAACCCACACCTTCAAAATAGGGCAGCCCACGTCCGCGCCAGATGGCGGCCGCCACGGGCAATGGCGCAGACAGCCATTCCTGCACCAGGCGTGACTTGCCCAGGCCGGCTTCACCCTGAATCAGGATGAGGCGGCCCCGCTGATCGCTGAGGAAGGCCGACATCATCTGATGCAGCTGTTCCATTTCGTCGTCGCGGCCCAACAGCGCCGTGGAGATGCCGGCAATGCCGCGCGTGGGCAGTGGCTCGGCACGATCGCCGGCAACCTCAAAGACTAGGATCGGTTGATCGAACCCCTTGATGCGCGTCGCGCCCGAAGTCTGGAAATTAAACAAGGCTCGCGTCTGCTGGTAGACGCGCGAACTGACGAGGATGCCGCCCGGCTGAGCGGCCGACTGGAGACGCGCTGCCAAATTGACCGTTTCGCCGATTACGGTGTACGCGGCCTGCTGTTCGGTGCCGATCACACCCGCCACCGCCGGGCCACTGTTAATACCGATGCGGATTTGCAGCGGCGCGCCCACCTGCGTGCGGGCCATCGGCTCAAATTCGGCGGCAGCGCGCTGCATGTCCAGCGCGGCCCGCACGGCCAATTCGGGATCGTTTTCGTGAGCGATCGGAGCGCCGAACACCGCCATCAAACCATCGCCCACAAACTTATCGACCATGCCATCGTAGCGGTGGACGCACTCGACCATGCGCCCAAGCAAGCCGTTAATCAAGTTGAAGACCGCTTCGGCATCAAGGGAGATGGAGAGTTGGGTGAAATTGACGACGTCGGCGAACAGGATGCTGACCTCGCGTCGCTCACCCCGCAAGCGTTCCGGATCGAATAACGCGCTATCGGCAACCACCGCCGGTACGTAGTGGCGCAAGCGGCTCACCGCCTCTTGAGCTGCGGCTAGCTGCGCCGCAGCATCCATGTTGAGCGCAGTGTGGCAGTGGACACACTGATTGGCCGTCGCTTCGTTGTCAAATCCGCATTGAGGGCACCGCATGGTTTGTCCGTTAGATTAGGTTGGGTTAGGTGGTTCACTGCTGAACGTCAGGGTTGGTCAAGTTTACCACTTTTTTAACAAAAAAGGCATAACGAATTGATCAACCAGCGTTACAATGGGTATACGCAAAACTGCTGGGCGTGCTTAAGGCGGACACACACCTAGTGCGCCTCCGCCGCTTCGCGGCGGGCAAGGCGTGCACCCACTGTGTGCAGCAGTGCGGTGTGACAATCCGCCGTTTCCCGCCGCTGGATTGTCATCCAGTGGGAGCAAATTTGGATCGGCTGAGTTTAATCGGAGACAGCAATCGCTTTACGAAGGGCACTCAATTTTCAGGCCTGTGCTTTCGTGTTCTTGGTATCCTTCGTGGATCACTCTTTCAATTCCAATAGCGCTTAACGTCGCAAGCAG
>JAUQXC010000422.1 GCA_030834825.1 Thermoflexales bacterium | reverse complement strand
GCCGAAAAAACTCTTTCTTGCTGGATTTGCCTTGTGGCTGAACCTGGCAGCCTGTGCCCCAGTTACGGCACCATCCCCCAGGGCGACCCCCAGACCATCGCCGTTGGTCTCACCCTTAGCCGAACAAACTACTTCACAAGAAATATCCGTCATTTATCATCGCAGCGGTGGTTTTGCCGGGCTGGATGATACCTGGAAAATATCTACCTCAGGTGCTGTCTGGCATGAGGGTCAAACAACCGGCACGTCCGGACAACTCACTACGGCACAATTGGCTGAACTGAAAGCGGCCGTTCATGCGGCGAACTTCATGTCGCTGACAGAGTCATATGTGCCCAAGGATACTTGCTGTGATCGATATCTGCATGAGATCACAGTGACGCAGGAGGGACAATCCAAGACGGTGCGCACCATTGATGCTTCACCGACTGCCCCGGCCGAACTGGTGCACTTAATTGATGTACTCAATCGGCTAGTTGCCACTTCCATGTCGGAAGTCAAGTGACCCCATTGCTTTCCGGAATCGAGTACGGCCGGCCACCTATTTGATTCAATCGTGTGCAATTCTGCACACTCGAATCAAACCTAAAATTTGACAGGATACAGGGGCGGTGGTAACATCCCGCACCGTAGGACGCGGCAGTTGTTTCAGAACGGCGAAGGCACGGCGCAAGACCAGCAGTCGTCGTGAAGGACGCTCTGCCCTACAGAAACTTCGTGGGGACGAAAGGAGTCCATTTTCATGAACGAGCGTATCACGGGCACGGTGAAGTGGTTCAGCCGGACAAAGGGTTACGGGTTCATCACCCAACCCAACGGGCCGGATGTGTTTGTCCACTATTCGGCCATTCAAGGCGAAGGTTTCCGCAACCTTGATGAGGGTCAGCAAGTGGAATTCATCGTGCAACAGGGCCCCAAAGGCCTGCAGGCCGCCGACGTCCGACCGCTTTAGAGTAAACTCCGACGTCAACCCAGACACACCCCGATCGGCTTTGATTGGGGTGTGTTATTTTGTGCCCTGAGTTGCCGATTGTGTTTCCCGGCAGTACAATGAACGTGGCAGTTACACTTGAACGGAGAAAAGTCCATGGAAGACGTCATTATCCTGGGTTCAGGTTGTGCAGGTTTGACAGCCGCCATCTACGCAGCACGCGCCAGTCTGCAACCTTTGGTTATCACCGGCAATGAATTCGGCGGACAGATCGCCACCACAACCGAGGTTGAGAACTATCCTGGTTTTCCCACCGGCTTGCAAGGTCCCGAATTGACTGAGCAGATGAAGCAGCAGGCCGAACGCTTTGGCACACGCCTGGAATATGATGAGGTGATTGAGGTTGATCTCAAGCGCAAACCCATCGTGCTGAAGACACATAGCGCCACCTACGAAACAAAAGCGTTGATCGTCGCCACAGGCGCCAGCCCACGTAAACTCGCGGTACCGGGCGAGCTAGAATTGACGGGGCGCGGAGTGAGTTACTGCGCCACCTGCGACGGTTTTTTCTTTCGGGATAAAGAAATCATGGTGGTCGGCGGTGGGGACAGCGCGTTGCAAGAGGGTCTATTCCTTACCAAATTTGGTAGTCATGTCACCGTCGTGCATCGCCGCGATCAACTGCGAGCAGGCCCCGCATTGGCTGAGAAGGCGCAGCGCAATAACAAGCTGAGTTTTCTCTGGAACAAGGTCGTGACGCAGATCAACGGCGATGGCGCGCTCAAACAAGTCACTCTGAAGGATACCCTCACTGGCGAAACAAGCGAATCTCGCGTGGACGGCTTGTTCATCTACATCGGGCACCTACCCAATACAAATCTGTTTAAGAGCCAGCTCGAAATGGATCACGAAGATTATCTGGTCGTCGATCCTTATTTGCACACCAACGTACCGGGTGTGTTTGCGGCCGGCGAAGTACATGATAAGCGTTTCCGGCAAGCCATTGTCTCGGCAGGCTTCGGCTGCATGGCGGCGATGGAAGCCGAGAAATATCTAGCGAGTTTGGATTAAGACTGTGTTGAACGGGCTGGAATGGATCAGCCATCCCGTTCATTTTTGATCATGCCCTACCTGGATCTCGGCAGCGAACGAATCTACTACGCGCTCCAGCGCAATCAGGCAGCGGGCGTGCCGGTACTGTTGATTCACGGCGCAGGCGAAAATCATCTGATATGGCCGAGTGGCTTACGGCGGCTACCAGGGGCCAGCGTATATGCCATCGATCTGCCGGGACATGGCAAATCGTCGGGAACAGGACGGGGCACGATCGCAGACTACGCCGAGTGGCTGGCCGCATTCTGCGCTGCGCTGCGGTTGCCAACCGCGGTCCTCATCGGCCATTCCATGGGTGGGGCGATTGCACAGTGGCTGGCGTTGACTCACTCCGACCGAACAGCAGCTTTAGTACTGGTGGCTACCGGCGCCAAACTACGGGTAGCACCACAACTTCTGGAACAAGCGCAGAACGATTTTGCCGCTGCGGTTGATCTCGTCAGCGACTGGGGCTGGGGGCCTGCCGCGCCGGAAGAACTCAAGCGGTTGGGCAAGCAACAGCTACTGGCAAACATCCCCGCAGTGATGCTCACTGATTATCGTGCCTGCGATGCCTTCGATGTACGTGGGCAGTTGAAAGCCATTCTGGCGCCTACTTTGATCATCGCCGGTGAAGCCGATCAAATGACGCCGCTCAAACATGCCGCGTTCCTGGCCGAGCACATCCCGCTTGCGCATTTGACGGCAGTGCCGGGAGCGGGGCACATGGTCATGTTGGAGGCTGCCGAAATAGTGACAGACGCGATCAGGGACTTCTTGCGAGAAAACAGGCTGGTATGAGTTAGGCGCCCCTCAGCATGCGCTCCAGAACAGGGCGCATTTTTTCTGCCGCCCGCGCACGATGGCTGATTTGATTTTTGATTTCCTCGGGCAGCTCCGCCATGGTCAGGTCATATTCCGTGACATGAAAAACAGGATCAAACCCAAAGCCATGGGTACCCCGTGCTTCTGTGGTAATCTGCCCTTCACATATTCCCTGCGTGGTTTCCCAGCTGCCATTTGGCCTGGCCAAAGCGATTACGCACTGAAAACGCGCGCCGCGTTGAGCGGCAGGGATGTGCTGCATTTCGGCTAACAGCTTTTGGATGCGCGTGGGACTATCGGGAGCATAACGGGCCGATTGAACGCCTGGTCGTCCACTCAAAGCATCAACCTCTAATCCTGAATCATCGGCCAAGGTCAACAAATGACTCAAGGCGGCATATTCCCGCGCCTTGAGCACGGCATTTTCTTCATAGGTCGATCCTGTTTCGGCCACTTCTTGTGTAATACCAACCTCAACCAGACTCATCAGTTCGCAAGGAAGACCGTTCAAGAGTTGTTGATATTCACGAACCTTGCCAGGATTGGTTGTCGCAATAAGTAGCTGCATAGGTTACCCCTTTGATTTTGCTGCTGACTATAGCAAGAATTGATTTTTCTTACAAGGAGCTGTACTACTCAGCCGTCATTCCCACTTTTGTGGGAATGACGAAGCAACACAGACTGAGTAATTGCAAAAGATATCGACGTCTTATGACAAAATGGTTTTTATGTACGCTTTTTATCCGCTTACGTGTGCTACTTGACAGTAAGCTGACCTTATGATAGAATTTCACTATCATTTTACCAACCTTTCCCCGAAATTTGCGGATTATCGTCATGGTGAATCGTCGAACGGAAGCGTTAACTCACAGTAGCATCCGCTGACGAACTTGCTCAAGTATAACGTCTCCCTCCTCCTTAAGCCGGAAGTGGGGGCCACCCTGGGTTTGGATATTGATGAAGTCCACCAAACTCTGGGCGACCTGAAAGTCGACTACGTCCGCGGCCAACTCCTTCTCACACGAACCAATCGTGGTGTCCTGATTAAGGGGCAACTCTCCACCGAACTTGAAGTTGAATGTGTGCGTTGCCTTGAACCATTCCAGCTGGCATTAACGGTGTCATTAGAGGAGATGTTTACCTTTTCAGCTGCAACCGATCCGATTTATCACATCGATGAAGGCTGGCTGGATCTGCGGCTCCCCTTGCGCGAGCAAATCCTGCTCACCTTACCGATGCATTCCTTATGCCGGTCCGATTGTAAAGGCCTGTGCAATAACTGCGGCCATAATTTGAATGAAGGTCCATGCAACTGCAGCACCGAAGAAATCGATCCTCGTCTGTCAGCATTAAAAAAACTACTGTAATGGCGGAGGCGCTCGCATGGGACACACGCACAACGACAAGGCAATGGAACTTCTGCTCGCTGAATTAATGGAAAAGGCTGAGGTCCAAGGCTACCTGCTGACAGATGAAATTCTGGAGGCCATCCCCGATGGGGCCGAGCTAGCCGACCGGCTGGAAGAAATTGTGTTGCACTTTCAGGACGCGGGGATTGACGTGTACGAGGCCAAGGCAGCGCCTGATGATCAGGCCATGTTTGACTATCTGGACATGGACTTTGACGAAGACGAGGATGGGCTGGAGTCTCTGCTCGGCGACGACGACATGGATATGGCGACGGTAGGCAGCGATGATACGGTGGGGCTGTATTTGAAAGAAATGACCCGCGTGCCGCTGTTGTCCTGTGAAGAAGAAGTGCGTATTGCCAAGCAGATTGTGAGAGGTCGCGCCGCGGTAAAACAGCTCAGCCAGACGGTGAAAAACCGCCAACGTCGAGAGCGGCTGCAAAGTCAGGTGGAACAGGGCATGCTGGCCCGTGAACATCTCATCAAAGCGAACACGCGCCTGGTGGTCAGCATTGCCAAACGTTACATGGGCCAGGGCGTCCCTTTCCTCGATTTGATTCAGGAAGGCAACCTGGGACTGATGAAGGCCGTGGAGAAATATGATTACACACGGGGCTTTCGCTTCAGCACCTATGCCACATGGTGGATCCGACAAACCATCACGCGCGCCATCGCCGATCAAGCCCGTACCATCCGCCTGCCGGTCTACATGAGCGATCGCCTGCGCCGCCTGTACCAGGTCGCACGCCAGATCGAGCAGACCAATGGCCAGCAAGCCACCGCCGAAGAAATCGCCGACGAGCTCAACGTGGATACGCGCAAAGTACAGTGGATGTTGAAGGCGTCGTGGCAGCCTCTGTCGTTGGAGCAGCCGGTCGGCGAGGAAGAAGACAACGAGCTGGCCTCATTCATCGAGGACGATACCACTCCTTCGCCGGCCCAGGTCGCCTACAATAACATGCTACGCGACAAAGTCGAAGAAGTGCTCAGCACCCTAAGTCCGCGCGAGGCCAACATTCTGCGCCTGCGCTTTGGCCTGGTTAACGGGCGCGCCTACACGCTCAAGGAAGTGGGCCAGAAGTTCGGGCTGACGCGCGAGCGCATCCGTCAAATCGAGAGCCAGGCCCTGCGCCGCCTGCGCCATCCGTGCCGCTCGCGCCAGCTCCGCGACTATTTGAGCTGAGGTATAATCATCGCATGAAATACCACACAATGTCCATGCGCAGCAATATTTTCTCAATGAGAAGCGGGGCTTCTCACTGAACGGTGTCTGCGCCATGCCGTAACCACCCACCGCCAGCCTCGCGCTGGCGGTTTTATTTTATCAGTCGCGTTTTCCTATGGTACAATCGCGGCGAGTCAGGAGAATCGTCATGTCTGAAAATATTCTCGTCTGTGTAGCCTGGCCTTACGCCAATGCCGATATTCATGTCGGCAACATCGTCGGATCGCATTTGCCGGCCGACAACTTTGCGCGCTATCACCGCCTGCGCGGCAATCACGTCCTCATGGTTTCCGGCACCGATTCGCACGGCACCCCCGTAACCATCCGGGCTGACGCGGAGCAGACCACCCCGCTGGCCGTGTCTGAGCGTTTTCAGCAACGCTTTATCGACCTGTTTGTGCAGCTGGGTATTTCGTTCAATCTGTTCACCAGCACGCATACCGAGAACCACTTCAAAGTGTCGCAAGACATGTTCCAGGCGCTGCTACAGAATGGTTACGTCTATCGGGAAAAGCAGCAAATGCTTTACTCGGAAGCCGCTAGACGGTTCCTGCCCGATCGCTATGTGGAAGGCGAGTGCTACCTCTGCCACTTTCCTGATGCCCGCGGCGATCAATGCGACAACTGTGGCAATGTGCTGGATGCCGTCCAGTTGATCAATCCGCGCTCCAAGATCGATGGCTCGCGTCCGGTCGTGCGTGAGACCGAGCATTTTTTTCTCGATTACGGCAAACTCGTCCCGGCGCTGCAGGACTATTTAAGCCGTGACAAGGATTTCTGGCGATCGAATGTATTGTCCTTCACCCGCAACATCGTCGCGGAGCTGCACGGTCGCCCCATCACGCGTGATTTGGATTGGGGCATTCCCGTCCCGATCGAGGGGTGGGAGGGCAAATGCCTGTATGTCTGGTTTGAGGCTGTCATCGGCTATCTCTCCGCCTCGATCGAGTGGGCGCACAATAACGGCCAACCCGAAGCCTGGAAGCAATGGTGGTATCAGCCGGAAGCCCGCACCTACTATTTCGTGGGCAAAGACAACATCCCCTTCCACACGGTGTTTTGGCCGGGACAGCTATTAGGTGCCGGCAAGTTGTACGGTGGACCCGCAGACGAGGCGCTAAACCTGCCTTATGATGTGCCGGCCACCGAATTCATGAACATGGAAGGCAGGAAGATCTCTGGGTCGCATAACTGGGGCGTCTGGGGCCTGGATTACCTCTCGCGCTACGATCCCGATCCGCTGCGCTACTACCTGACCATGCAGATGCCGGAGAGCAAGGACACCGATTGGAGTTGGGGCGATTACTGGCGGCGCAACAACGACGAATTGGTAGCCACCTGGGGCAACCTGGTCAATCGCAGTGTGTCGCTCACCGTCAAGCACTTTGACAGTGAAGTGCCGCCGCCCGGCCCGCTGGACGAGGTCGATACGCAATTACTGGCGCAGCTCGATCGAGCGTTTGCGCCGATCGGAGAACAGATCAACCTGTGCAAATTCAAAGCGGCGTTGGGCGAGATCATGGCCCTGGCGCGTGACGTCAACAAGTATGTCGACGAAAAAGCGCCGTGGTTCTCCATCAAAACCGATCGAGAGCGCACCGCAACAACGCTGTATGTCACGCTGCGTGCGATTGACTCGCTCAAGGTCATGTTCGCACCCTTCCTGCCTTTCACCTGTCAGCGCCTGCACACGCTATTGGGTTACCACGGCGATCTCTTTGGCACACAGCTTATTCAAGAGTATCAGGAAAGCACGCGCCGGCATCGTGCCTTGACTTACGATGCTTCCACGCTCGACGTACATTGGCTGCCCAGCCAACTGCCGATCGGACAAAAGTTTGGACCCGTCGCGCCGCTCTTCAAGAAACTCGACGAGAAGATCATTGAAGAGGAGCGCGCGAAGCTGGGTAAGCCGGATTAGCGCTGCGACCGGAGACACCGTGAACGCACCTGTGTCTCCGGATCTTTTTTTGCGACAGGAGGCCACCATGTCGAAACGGCGTATCGCGCAAGTCGTCTTCTTGTCCCTGATCGGCATCATCGTTTCTGTCGTCGTCTACTTCATGCTCAAGCGTCCTGAGCCGGCCTCGCCGCCGCTGGTCATTCCCCTGCAACCGCGCCCCACAGCTGAACCTGCCACACCCACACCGACCACGATCAACGTCTATGTCACAGGCGCAGTCAATCAGCCCGATGTTTATGCCCTGCCTTTGAATTCGATTGTGAAGGATGCCATCGCGGCGGCAGGCGGCGCTACGCCAGATGCCGATCTCGATCGGATCAATCTGGCGACCCGGTTGGCCGATCAAATGCAGGTGTACGTGCCACGCCAGGGCGAAGCAACGCCGCCGCCATCAAGTGGAACGGCGCCGTCTGCTGCGGCCGAGAAGATCAACATCAATCAGGCTTCCGTGGAAGAACTCGACCAGCTGCCGGGCATTGGGCCGTCACTGGCCAAGGAAATTGTGGATCATCGCACCAAGAACGGCTCTTTCACAAAGATCGAGGACATCAACGACGTTAAAGGCATCGGCGACGTGTTGTACGCCAAGATCAAAGACCAGATCACGATTGGGCCGTAGACCTCACCCCCCACTCTGGCCTAGCGGCCAGCCCTCTCCCTCTCCTGCTGAAAACATAGGAGAGGGAGGCGCGCGTGGGTGAGGTATAATCCCCGCCATGTCACGTCTTGCGGCTAACATCACGCTGTTTTTTTTGCTCATCGCCTATCTCGCCCTCGGCGCCGCTTTCGCCCTTCAGACCCCGGCCTGGCAAGCGCCCGACGAACCCGCACACTACAACTACATCCAGTTCGTTGCCGAGAAACAGGCGCTGCCCATTTTGAGTCGGGGCGAGTACGATCAGGCCTATAACGAAGAGTTCACACGCACGCCGCAGAACACCGCCTCGCTGTCGATCGATCCACTGCGCTACGAGGATTATGCGCCGCCGCTGTACTACCTCCTCGCTGCGCCGATCTACGCGCTGACCGATGGCTGGCTCACGGCCCTGCGTTTGTTCTCGGTCCTTCTCGGGGCAGCCCTAATCGTCGTGACCTATCTTATTGGCGTAGAAGCGTATCCCGATCAATTGATCTTTGCCCTAGGGGGCGCAGCCTTTGTCGCGTTTGTGCCGCAGCACCTGGCCATGCTGTCGGCGATCAACAATGACTCCCTGGCGGAATTGTTGATTGCGCTCGTCGTGTTGCAAGCCATGCGCCTATTCCGAGCGCCGGAGGTTTCCAAACGCAGGTTGATCGGGCTGGGCGTGACATTGGGGTTGGGCTTGTGGACCAAGGCGACGTTCTATTACACGGCCATACCCATCGCACTGGTGGCGCTGGCGTTGCACGCTTTCAAACAGCCGACACTGAAAAAACTGCCGAGTGAACCACACAGCTGGCGTCTGTTTGCGCGACAGGCGTTGATCGTGTTTGTGCCCGCGCTATTAATTGGCGCACTCTGGTGGATTCGCAACCTGATCGTATATGGCGGCTTCGACGTGATGGGGTTGGCACGTCACAACGCTGTAGTGCTTGGACAACCGACGACGGCGCAGTGGATCAACGATTACGGCGTAGGCGGCCTGTTGCAGCGCTTCTTCACGACGACGTATCGCTCATTTTGGGGACAGTTCGGCTGGATGTCGACTCCAATGCCTGAGCGGGAATATCTGCTACTGGGCGGGTTGTCCGTTGTCGCTGTGAGCGGGTGGGTGTGGTGGCTGATCGAAAGGATGAGGGCTGCGCCACATCGTACCCAGCACCACGTGCCGGCGACGCGCCCGCCTAGCGCGCCGCACAACGGCGGACTTGAACAAGCCGACAGGATGAAGCGCCCAACTCCGCAAGCAATCTTGTTGATCCTATTGTTCGTCTTGACCGTGGGCGGTTACCTGTACTACAACTTGACCTTTGTGCAGCATCAAGGACGTTATCTATTTCCGGCGCTCGCCCCGATCGGGTTGGCGTTTGCGATCGGGTGCTGGCAGATGTTGAGTAAGCTCAAAGGTCTAGCCGCGCGGTTGCTCGCACGTTCCACTCGCGATTGGACGCCATGGCTCGACGAAGCGCAGCTGATCATCTTTGTGTTAGTGTTTCTCTATCTGGCACGGCTCGATTTGGTTGCCCTGCAACGCTACATCATCCCCAGTCTGACACCGTAATTCACCACTGAGGATGCGAGATGGGTGAAAAAACTTTGGAACCTGACCGATTGGAATCGGAGTATTCTGAATCTCCGCGCTCTCAGCGGTAATTATGCGTCGCTGGCTTCCCCTTCTTCTCATTCTTTTCATTGCCGCCGTGGTGCGCCTGGTCGCGTTACCTGGTGTGCCACCCGGCTTACAACACGACGAGGTCTTTCACGGGCACGATGCAGTCACCGTGCTGCTGGGTCAGCGGCCACTCTACTTCACTTCCAATGCGGGCAACGAGCCGCTCTTCATCTATTTGATGTCGCTCACGGTGGGTTTGTTCGGTCACAACGAGTGGGGCATTCGCTTGGCCGCCGTCATCTGCGGCTTGCTCGCACTGCTCTTCACCTATCTGTGGCTGCGGCGTGCCTACCACGATCGCACCGCCTTGATCGCCGCCGCATTGCTGGCCGTGAACTTCTGGCCGCTGTTCTTAAGCCGCGTCGGGCTGCGGGCGGCCTCGGTGCCGCTGATGACGGCGTTGACCGCGTGGTTGTTGTTTGAAGCCTGGCAGCGACAACAGCGGCGTTGGTTCGTATTCACCGGCATAGCGTTGGGCCTGACGCTGTACACCTATCCCGCCGCACGTACCTTACCTATCGTCTTCTTTCTATTCTGGATTCTGACTGCGATCACCTCGCGAAAAATTAATCGACCTGTGCTTATCACGCTCGTCACGGCTTGCCTGGTCTTTGCACCGCTCGGTTATACCATCGCCACTTTGCCCGAGGCCGATGTGCGCTTACAGCAATTGGGCGGGCCGGTGCAGGAAGCACTCCAAGGCAACTTCGAGCCGGTCCTGCGCTACACCTTCGCGACGCTGGGCATGTTTAACCTAGCCGGCGATCCCATCGCGCGCTATAACGTGCCGGGACGGCCCGTCTTCGATGTGATCACGGGGCTATTGTTTCTATTGGGGGTCGGACTGGCGCTGCGTCAATGGCGTGAACCGAGAAATCTTTTCGCACTGCTTTGGCTGCCGATCGGCCTGCTGCCTTCGATGTTGAGCGATTCCGCGCCGTCATTCTTGCGCGCCAGCGCCTCGCTGCCGGTGACGTTTTTGTTTCCCGCGCTGGCCGTCGATTGGTTGCTAACCTATTTTGCGCGCCCCGCCTGGCGCGCCGCCCCGCTGAAAGCGGGGACACGGCGTGAGCGGAGCGCAGCGCAATCGAAGGGCGTTCGGCATGACAGACAACCCATTGGCTATGCGCTTGTCATTAGCTTGATCATTTTCTCCGGCGGGCTAGCCATAAGTGATTACTTCTTTGTGTGGCCCCAGCGAGCGGATGTGCGCGAGGTCTATCGATCCGATCTGGCCGCGGCTGCCCAATGGGTTGAGCAGCCGCCAGGCGATCAACCCATCGTCGTGGCAGGCACCAACCCACGCGATCTCGATCCGTTCTTGTTCGATTTTCAATTAACGGGTCAGCCTGACTTGAAGTGGCTCGATCGCGCCTTCGCGATCGTCTATCCCGCCCGGCCCGGCAAGTTGATCTCGCCCGCGTATTCGCCCATCGATCCGCAGCTGCGCGATCGGTTCCTGGCACAGCCATCGTTCATCGCCAGGTTCGAAGATGGATCGATCGCATTTGAAGTTTACGATCTCGCACCACAGGTGCCTTCTCCCGCGCACACCCTGGCGGCCGCCGACCAGGCCGATCAGCTGACGACACCCATCGACCTGAATCATTCGCTGGAATTTCTGGGCTACGCGGCTTCGTCCAGCGTGAGGCCCGGTGAAATGGTCACCCTGACGTTGTACTGGCGTGTGAAGCAGGATGTGGACGCGCAGCAACTGCCGTTGTCATTGTTCGTGCATCTGCTCGACGAGCGTGGCGAGTTTGCGGCGGGACGCGACCTGCTGGCCTTCCCCACGGCGGGCTGGCGCAACGGCGATGTCTGGCTTCAACAAAACGATGTGCCGCTGCCCGCCGATTTGAAAGAGGGCAAGTACCGTCTGGAGATTGGCGCATATTCGCAGGCCGATGGTGCACGCTGGCGCGTGTATGATGCGCAAGGGCAAGACGTAGGAGACCGCTTGTTATTGAGTGAAGTTGAAGTCACTGAATCACCCGCTCCCTGATAGGGAGCGGGTGTGGATGAGGG
>JAUQXC010000002.1 GCA_030834825.1 Thermoflexales bacterium | reverse complement strand
CCGGCGTGACAGACTCTACGTTGGCCGCAGCTTGAATCTGCTCGGCGAGATCAAGCGCGCCGCAGGGGACATGGCGGCGGCACAAACTTGCTTTGAAGAAAGTCTGGCCGTCTTTCAGCAGCTGGGCAACCGCCGCTACATCGGTCAGGCCTATCGGGGGTTGGGTCTGCTGGCCTGGCAGCGCAGCGATTGGCCTCGCGCGCGCGACTATCACGCGCAGCATCTGGCGATTGCGACCGAGCTGGGCCTGGAAGTGGATATCTGCGACGCGCTAATTAGTCTTAGTCTGCCCACCTGGATGCTGGGCGATCAGGCGACGGCGTTAGCCTGCATCCAACAATGTGTGGCCCGATCGCGGGCGATGGGCTATCACCGCGACCTGGCATCCAGTCTGCATACACTGGGACAAATGGAACAGGAGCAGGGCAAGTTGGCAGAAGCACGCCCTCATCTGGAAGAGGCGATCATGATTTGTCGGAGGGCGGGCATCTTGTGGAATCTGCCCAGCTATTTGGAGAGCTTTGGATTTTTACTCATTGCGCTGAGGGACTACCCGGCGGCCTTGAATTCTTTGCAAGAGGGCCTGACCCTGGCGCGGGCGCAGGGCAGCCGCATCGCAGCCGGCAACATCCTGTGTGAACTGAGCAAAGTCTATCGGATGTTGGGTGATCTGGATCGGGCACACCACAGTCTGCGTGAAGGGTTGTCGATCGCGCGTGACGCCGACATTAGCTTGATGAAGGTCCATCTTGTTAATGCGGCCATGAGTTTGTGGCGGGAAAGGGGCAAGGCCGAGCAAGCCGCCGAATGGTTGGAACCGCTGTCAGTCTCACCCGGCGTCGCGGGGCAAGAACAAGCCGAATTACAACAGCAGCGCGAAGAGCTGGAACGCGAGCTCGGCCCGGAGCGGTTAAGCGCTGCGATCGAGCGCGGTAAGAGGCTCGATTTAGATCAAGTGATCGACGGTATTTTGGTGGAAGTGTAAGACCTCACCCCCCAACCCCCTCTCCTGTCTCGCGGCCAGCCGTCCCGTCACTCAATGGACACGGGAGGAGAGGGGGAGTTATGCACTAACAAATTTTGTTGTTCAAAGTCAGTGATCCGAAGTAGGGCCGCTTGGCGTAGCCGGAGCCGATGTCAGTACCGGCTAAAGCCTCGAATCCCAAGAACAGTTATTACCGATGTTTATTCTTCGTCGGGTCCGTGTGGAACACCCGGTGCGAAGCGCGGGACGCGCACGACGGTATAGGTGGTATCCGGTGTGGGCGGCGTGGTGAAGCGCGCGTTGACGGCATACAACCACGGGCCAAACACACCAACGGTGGTGGGCACATCAAAGTTGGGATGCGTGATCGTGTTGACGACGGAGCCGCCGGTCCAATCACGGTTCAACTTGATGACGGCGATCTGATTGAGCCGGTTCTGCACGACGTACAGCGTGCGGCCCCGCAAACGCAGGCCGTCGCCGTTGGTCAAAACGGCCCCGCCCAGATCGACCAGGGTGGCTTCACCGGTCCTGGGATTGACGCGGTAGAGTTCGCCGCGCGAAGAGTGAACGATGAGCAGCCACTTGCCGTTGGCGACGGCTTCGATGCCGTTGGCGTTGAACGCGCCGGGCACAAAGACATACTCGCCGCCCAAGGGAATGCGCTCCACGGCCGATTGATCGGGCAGTTCGCCCCGGCGGCCCAGCGGCACTTTGTAGATGAATGGCTGGTTGGAGTCGGTGAAGTAGGCGGCATGCTTGGTCACCACCACGTCATTGACAAAGGTGGGTGTGCCTGCCGCCAGTTGATACGTGGCCAACGTTTCCCCCGTCTGGGCGTTGAAGACGAAGCCCTGCCCGCTGCCGGCCCCCGAGGCAAACAAGTAGTTGTGGTGCACGTCCACGAAGAGACCGGTGATGGCCCGGCCTGTCACACCGGGCGCCAGAATATCGCCCGCGCCGGTGCGCAAGTCGCCCCGGTAAATCGCGCCGTTGGCCAACGATCCGACGTAGAAACTGGTCCCCTTGCCGATGGCGATCCCTTCCGGTCGATGGCCGTTCGGCAAGTCGATGATCGACACGAACGGAGTCGCCTCTGCGGCGGTCGCCGGCGTCAACGCCAGGGTCAGCGCCACGATCGCCCCCACAATCACAAACATCCCCGCTAAACGTTGCATGATAGTTGTCCTCCCTTTCTATGGTTTTGCCCAATGTATGGGTGCCCCATGTAGGGGGCGCCCATGGCTTAGTTAAGTGTACCCGGTCAGAAATATCTGAAAAGATCAGACAGCAAGGGGTCATGTGAAATATGGCGCAGCGATCTTTCCCAGTGATCGCTGCGTCGGAATTGCGCTGTTGAGACAGACCGATGCGTCTGTCCTGCAACGCCGCTGGATTCCCGCTTCGTCGTACCCGGCGCTCTGCGTCGGCGACGCGCCGGGCGAAAGCACGCGGGATGACTTGGACACCTCTGATTTAATCGTCCCCGCCGTCGTGATCATGACCGTGGCCGTGCTGGCTGAGCTGGCCGCGAATCTCACCGCCGGGGAAGTCGCCGGGGCCGGTGTTGGTGGGGGCGACGCCGTCATTGGTGTGGACGTTGACGTAGGCGTTGCCCGCCCGGATGGCGTCGACGAGGGCGCTGAGCGGTTGACCGGCCAGCGGCCCAACGAGGTTGGCTGCTGTGATGGTGCCTTCAGCGAGTTTGCCATGCTGGCGACCCGCGCCGAGCGGCCCGGGCACCGGGTCCGTGCCGGGGAACAACCACACAACGATGGGGCCGTTGGCGCCCGCCGGAGCCATGTGGATGTGGGCCATGAAAGCATTCTTGATCTTGGAGACATTCAGTTTGTAGCGCAGTTCGGTGCCGTCCCGGCTGAGTTTGAATTCGGCCTGGCCTTTGGCGCGCGTGTCGATGACGACGCCGACCGGCGGCACTTCCTGATCACCCGACAATTTCGTCTTGAACTTGAGCGCATCGGCCAACACGGTGGCCGTGGTTACCAGCGACACGACGATGGCCAACACGAAGATCAAACGACGTGCTTGTTTCATGATGCACCCTCCCCTGGTGAAATATTGAGTTGGTCTTGTCGCGCTATACATCGCGCGCCATATATGGCGCGACATACAATGCTTACGCAGGGAGAGGGCGTGCAGATTGCGCGACGCGTGAACGGCCCCCACCACTCATCCGCGCCTAATCAGCGGCAGATACACGCGACTCAGCAACACGACCGTGGCCGTATCGACCCACGAGATGCTGTTCACAGGCCCGGGATTGAAGGCCGTCCACGTGGCGGAATTGATGGTGGTGCCGGTGATGACGGCCGCCTGTGTGAGAAAAGCTGAAGCGCCAGGCACCAAGGAGTAAGGGAAATCAAGCAGCAGCGTGCCCAACCGATCATCGATTAGGGTGTGGCGCGTCAGGGTCAGGTTGCCGGTGTTCCGCACCGTATAACAATAGGTGACGTTACTGCTGCCACCCGCCGTCAGTGTGATGGTCTTGGTGGCCGCGCATACGGCGGGGTCGGTTCCCACCGTTTTGGCGAGCGCGATGGCCGGCAGACTGGGGATGACGTTGACAATAGCGGTATCTGAGTCGGAAACAACCTCGATCGGGCCAGGATTGAAGGCCGTCCAGGTGGCAGAATTGATGGTGGTCACGGTGATGACAGCGGCTTGCGTGATAAAGGCCGAGGCGCCGGGCAGCAAAGTATATGGGAAGTTAGACAGCACTGTGCCCAGCCGATTGTCGACGAGGGTGTGGCGCGTCAGGCTGATGGTTCCACTATTCCTGATAGTGTAGCAATAGTAGGCCGGGCCACCGCCGATGGGCAGCGTGATGGCTTGAGTCGCCGCACAGACGGCGGGATCGGTGCCGACGGTTTTGGTGAGGATGACGGAGGGCGCTTCCGGTGCGAGCGCAGCCTGCGGTGCGAGCGCAACCTGCAGTGCAAGTGCGGCCTGCGGCAGCGATTGGGCTGAGACGCCGGACACGATACCCAACCAGGCGATGAGGCTCAGTCCTAAAGCCAGCGCCGCCATGCAGCGGGCTAATTTCGTTGTGGCCTGAGGCAGGGTGATGGTGGAATTTGTCTTCACGTGCATGATGTTTCCTCCTTGGGCTTGCGATGGCTGATCTGAAAATGTCGGAACCGGTCTACAGCAGTTTCCAAGTTGATTTACGGTCTCCCGTCACACCCGCGCACGCGGGTGTCCAGTCCTTGCACCCTGGATTCCCGCGTGCGCGGGAATGACTATATTGCAAATAAAACTGGAATTCGCTCCAAGGATGCTGGTTCTACGGTTTTCATCGTTTGGGGTGAACGCGGATTCAGGGTGCCTAAGTAGATGCTACCAGCTGCGGGGAAATGCGCCACTAGAGCGATTCCCATTTTGATTTACGCCATGCTCCTGCTCGCTCTGCGTAGCCATATCCAGCGGATGTGACCACACCGCAGTCCCACGGGAGGCTCACGCACTGCGCAGCCTCCCTGTGGGACTCCC
>JAUQXC010000421.1 GCA_030834825.1 Thermoflexales bacterium | reverse complement strand
GGAACATGATCTCATGCAGAACGATCCTGAACGCAAGTATTCCTTGCACTTTGAAGGTCGCTCGATCGACCTGGTCCCTTATCCGGCTGATGAGGCAAAGATGGCCCGGCTATGCGGCCTAGCGTTAACTGCTGGATTCGATTGGATCCACAATGAAGTCAATCACTGTCACGCCTCGATCAACGCCACCAGCCTCTGCTCAGTGTGCAGTGGCGCTGCTCCATAATGCCGTGAATTAATCCGTTCCCCACGCGCATGCTGGACCCGGCGAGCGGGCCGTTATCGATGAGTGGATCGCAGAGGAAACAAAGTCAACGTTGAATACAGGTTACTACTCAGACCCCATGAACGGCGTTCACCACAAAGCATGAAAGTCGACCACGGAGCACACGGAGCACACGGAGCACACGGAGGGCACGGAGGACTTGTGATGATATTCGCTGTGGCCTCCGTGATCTCCGTGGTGCGTCGCGTTTTCAGATCAGTCACCATGCCCGAGTGCTTCGCTCTTGCGTACCGCAACGCGGCGGAGGCGCGCTTGCCATGTCCCGGCTAACGCCGGGTGGCGCGCTAGGCGAGGCGAATCGGGCATCCAGTCGATCCGATCATGGGCTAGCTGCTGGATTCCCGCGTGCGATCAGCGGGAATGAGCGAGCCACCATGGCTGAGCAGTTACTTCCTGTTTAACCTGGAAGAGTCCGCCTCATCTTAACGGCGAATAAGCGGCAGGAACACGGCGATTGATTTCAGGGTTACTGGAACTCTGATTACGTCCGCAATAGGATCGTTGCTGATGATGCACAGTGTGCCGGTATAAGTGCCCACGTGCCCCGTCGAGTTGAAAACAAAATCGACATTCGAACTGGCGCTAATCCCCGTCGTCCCAGAAATGGGTGAGACGGTGAGCCAGGGCAAATTGGAGGGAATACAGTCAATAACTTTTAACGAGACATCATCCACGTATACGTTAAAAAGCCCCGGAGTGTCTGGGTCTGACTCTGCCAGTTTTACGACATGTGCCTGGCCGTTGGCAAAGGCCGTGACATCGCGTGTGACGAGCGTATAAGTAGCATATGTGGAAGTCAGCGTCTGGTTGGCTGTAAAAATCACAGTGCTATCCAGCGTGACAGTGAAATCTCCAGATCCACTTGCGCTCATTCTCATCCAGAATTCCAGCGTGGCGAGGCCTGGAGTAATGGTGACAGTCTGACTGATATAAGCATTTTCTGCTTGTGAAGAGGGGGCGCCACCGAACCGGGCCAACCAACTGCCAGTCCGGGCAGATGATCCTGAATACAGCACTCTGCCATTGTAGGCGGAGTACTCTTCCCAATCGGGGTTGGGATGCCCAAGCTCAAACCCGCCATCGCGGATGACCTCCGCCGCTGCTGGCATGTTTGATCGAGCAGGCAGCGCCGCCTCCCGTGCGCCGGGGGTAGAATGCGCTCTGGATTGGGCCTGCGCCGCAGCCGATTCAACGATTTGCCACACCAAATCACCTGAACCTGTATTGCTGATGATGAGTGTCTGGGTCACGATTGTGCCCATGGCCTGTTGAGAGCTAAGCAGCAGTGGCGTAATATTGATCGTGGGAGTCACATCAGCCCGGTTGGTCACGACCAGCGGTCTGGTTGTATTAGGCGGATCGCTGGAGGCCGTCCCGACAGCCGAAAGGGCCAACACGGGCATCACCATTAACGCCAACATCAGCAATACAGCTAGGATGGTCAGAGTCTTTGCTTTCATGCTTTCTCGTTTCCTTTTTGAGTTTGAAGGTAATCAGCTGATAAGGCCGGTGTTGCAGTCAGATCGGGTTAGTCATTTGCCTCCTTGCGAATACAGTCCGTAGAAATGTCTGCTGCGGTACAGCAGCACAGGCTGGCAGACTGTGGCGTGCATTGGTTGTTAAGGAGAGGGACGACTTCAAGGGCCGGTGGTTATTAGGCGGCAGACCAACGTCTGAAAGTATGCCTCGATCAGCAGCCGCTGTCAATTGGAAATCGGTTGGTTCCACTTTTTGACTGGCGGTGTGCGATAATGGAGTCGCTTTGATCAGTTGACTCCGTCATGGGACTTCACCGGTAAGGCAGATCACTTGATTGGCACTTTTCGTGAAACCGGACTGCACGCCGCTCTCAAGCAACACTACGCGCGACCGGGCGATTGCCTCGAAGTCGCGGTCGATGGTTACGTCATCGATATTGTGCGGGATGCGGAATTGATTGAAATTCAGACGCACAACTTTGCGGCCTTGAAGCGCAAGCTGCCGCAGCTGCTGGAACGACACTGCGTACGTTTGGTGCATCCCATCGCGCAGGCCAGGTGGATTACGCGCGTGAAAGCCGATCGGCAGACAGTTAGCGGGCGGCGTAAGTCGCCGCGGCGCGGCACGCTGGAAGATCTGTTTATGGAATTGGTGAGTTTGCCGGAGCTAGTGGCCCATCCCAACTTTAAGCTGGAAGTCGCGTTGACCCACGAAGAAGAAATTCGCTGTCAGCGTCCTAACCGGCGACACTCTCGTGTGCGAGAGTGGAGCGTGTGCGGCCGGCAGCTGCTTCAAGTGGTGGACACGGTGGTCTTGGCAACGCCGGCAGACTTTGTGCGGTTTATTCCGGCCACCTTACCTGCGCCTTTCACCAGCCACGAATTGGCGCAGGCGTTGCAGCGCCCCGACTATCTGGCGCACAAGGTGACCTATTGTTTGCGCAAAATGGGGGTGTTGACCGTCGTCGGCAAGCGGCAGCGGGCCTGGTTGTATGTCTTAGCCTGAATGTCGCCTCACACCAGGAACAGCAGCGCCACCCCCGCCATGGCAACGAGTGTCCCCGCCACCGTCTGCCAGCCAAAGCGTTCTTTGTAGATGAAGTAGCTCAGAGGTAGAAGAAAGACCGGCGGCAGTGCCATCAAGGTGCTGGCGACGCCGACCTCGGCATGCTGCACCGCCAGCAGCGAGGCCGAGACTCCCAACACCGGCCCAATGAAAGCACCCACCGCAATCAATCTCAACGCCGATCGATGCTGGCGCACCGCTACGATCGTTTCCCGGCCTTGCCGCTGTGCGAAGGTCATCAGCCAGAAGACCACCAATGCCGCCAACATGCGAATGGCGTTGGCCGCAAATGGCGAGAAGTCGTCGGGCGAGGAATCGCCCAGCATGCCTCGTTTCGACAAGACCAATCCCACCGCCTGCCCCGTCGCAGCCAGCAACCCGTAGAGCAAGCCGCGCCGATCGAGGTGGGGCTGATTGGAATTCTGGGCGGGGCGGGTCGCCACCACCCAGGCAATACCCGCCAGTGTGACTCCGCTGCCGACGATCTGCCCGGGCCGTAGCGTCTCTCGGAAGAGCAGCCACGCGAACAAGGCACCGATGACGGGTGCGAGACTCATCAGCAGCATGCCCAACCGTGGGCCGATGTGCGCGTAAGCGCTAAACAGGAACATGTCGCCCAATGCCAGGCCAATCACACCCGATAAGCTCAGCCACGCCCACCGGTCGATTCCCGCGTCGACGGGCAGCGGTTGACCGAACAGGATCAAATTGATGATCAGCAAGTAGACCAGCGCGACGATCAGCCGCACCCGGTTGGTGATCAGCGATCCGAGGCTGCGACTGGCCTGTGCGAAAATGATGGCCGTGAACGAGAAGAGCAGGGAGGTCAACAGCGCGGCGCTCTCGCCTAAATAGTCCATAGAGATCCAGATGAGTTGCAGTGTTATCAGCGGCTCATTATACTCCCTGGCGGCAGGCTCACGGGGTTGCCTTTCCCTCTCGTTCCCACTACAATCACCGTATTCTCAGCCAACATTGCTCATCAACCAACATGACTCAACTGCCTTCTGAACTTCACCAGGCTTTACAACATCAACGCTTGCTCATCGTGTGGGGCGATATGCCGTTTGAACTGCCACCGCGGGTGATCGGCGAACGTGCCGTGGTGATCAACCGCCTGCTGGATGAGGCAGCGAAGTTGCCCGCGCCGCGCCTCCGCTTGAGCGTCATGCCGCCGCTGCCCATCTTGAGCCTCGATCCGACGGATCGCGTCGAACGCGAATTCGGCGGCCGCTCCCTTACCGTGCTGCTCACACGCCAGGATGTGCTCGTGGCCCGCATCCACAACTTGATCAAGCTCGCCGGTGATCTTAACTCGCGTATGGGACTAGTCCTCAGCCGTGAAGAAGTGCAGCGTCTGCCGGAAGATGAAGACAAGCGCTACCTGCTCGATCAAGTGCGCTCGCTCGTGCTGCACGATGGCGCTGTCCTGCTCGTCGGTTGTGAGCCAACAAGCGAGACCTTCAAAGCCTGGTGGCGGGTCATTCGCCCGACCTTTGGCACCGCATCGATTTTTGCCGCGGGTGAATTTTCAACTGCGTGGCCGGATGAAGTGACGTATCTTGGCACGGTGTTGGATGTCATCAGCGCGATCTTGACCAGCGCTCAGGCGCTCACGCCTAAGATGGAAACTGCCACCTCATTCGATGTATCGTCGGGAGAGCAGGAATCTGCGCCTGGTACGACCCGAACCGGCGGAGTTGTTGCTAAGAGTGACCAGGATCTGGCGCCCATCGAAGTTCAAACCCTGCGCGTGGATGCCGCCGTCCCGGAGCAAGTCTTTGTCAAACGTGTCTTCGATCTGGCGGTGGCGGTGCGGCAGCTGACTTCGCCGTTGCTCACGGTGGAAGATCTGAAGCACGTCGAATCGGGCGAGGTGCAGGCCACGTGGGAGCGGGGCCTGCCGTTGATCAATTTGCGCGTGGAGGTGGATGCGCCCGATTGCGAGATCGTCGGCAAACGCAGCATTCCCTTTCGCCTGGTGCGCGGCACAGATGCCCCGCCGATCTATTTTCACCTCAAGCCTCTGCGTGCCGGCGAAATGAGTATCGTTGTGACCGTTTATCAAGAAGATTACTGGCTGGGCAGCGCGCGCGTCAATACCAGCGCCGCCGAGCAGGCCGCGCAGCCGGCCGGAAAGGTGCAGCTCACGGTGGCGAGTCAACCGCTCTGGCTGGATTGCGAACTCCGCATCCTGGACTCGATCGCTCACACTTATCGTGTCGAACTGACTTTGAACGGTGAGCAGCACTTCAGCGGCGCGCTCAGTGCCGAGCTGGCGGCGTGGAGCGTTACCGGTGATCCGGCTGCCGATGGGCAGGCGCTCTTCAATCTGTTGTTGGCCGACGGGGAATTGCTCAAAGCGTGGGGCGAAGCACGGGGCCGATCGAAACGACGCCGTCTGCGCTTGCGCATCGATCCGCCTGAACTGCACGCCTGGCCGTGGGAGTTGCTGCGTGACGGCGCTGAATTGATCGCCGCCGATGCAGACACCCCCTTCTCGCGTTATCTGGCCGTCGGCAAAGAGTGGGGCCGGGCCGTTGCTGATCGGCCTATGCGGGTCCTGGCGGTGATCTCCAATCCGATCGACCTCGGCGCGAAATACGATCTGCCGGCTGCCGATGTGGAACTTGAAGAGCAGACGTTGCGTGAGGCACTGCTGCCTCACACTCAGACCCCCTCTCTTGTACCGGGAGAGGGGTTGGGGGTGAGGTTGACTTTCCTCTCTCCCCCCATCACCCTCGATCGCCTCGAAGCCGAGCTGCGCAGCGGCTATCATGTTCTGCACTTCATCGGACATGGCGGGTTCAATGCCAGACAACAACAGGCGGCGCTTTACTTCGAAAACCCCGATCGTACCGCGCACCGCGTGATCGATGTCGATTTCGCCGGGATGCTCGATCGCTTGCAACTGCCGCCGCAGCTGGTCGTGTTGGCGGCGTGTCAGAGTGCGACGCAATCGTTGCACGAGGTCTTTACCGGCCTCGGCCCGCAGCTGGTGCAGATCGGCCTCCCGGCGGTGGTGGCGATGCAGGCCGACGTGACCCTGCTGACCGCGCGCCAATTCGCAGCCAGGTTCTATCGGCAGCTGTTGACGCATGGCACGGTTGATTTGGCGATGAATGAGGCGCGCAGTACGCTCATGACCCACGGACGCTTTGACGCTGCCGTGCCGGTGTTATTCATGCGTCTGCGCGATGGCCGCTTGTGGAGCGAAGTGCCACGCGTACCCGCTGCGCCGATCGAGCCGCTGCACTCGGTCGGGCGTGAACCTCTTTCCAAAGAAGATCGCGCCTCGCTGGAACGGCAGCTGCGCGATGCCCGTGAGAACTTGCGGCTGATCGAAGAGCGCAAGGCCGAGTACGTGTTGGGCGTCGAGGTGCCACTGCAAATCATCAAAGAAGAACGGCGCTTACGTGATAAAATCGCCGATCTGGAAACCCAACTTCGTTAGGATACCCCATGGATCGAGAACCGAACGCGCGTAACGTCGCCTCGCTGGTGAGACAGTTGAGCGACGCCGAAGAGAACCTGCACTTGATTGATGAGCGCGTGGCAAAGTACGTTCATGAAGTCGATATTCCTTTGCAATTGTTGAAAGATCGGCGCCGCTTGCAAAAATGGATCGCACGCCTACGACGTCAGATCGCAGAACGGAAGCCAATTTCGGTCTTGCGCTTTGCGACGAAATTGATCACCGGCCCGGTTGCCGAATTGATCACCGGCGAGCCGTGGAGGATGTTGGAGCAAGATTTGTTGACCCGGGCCTCCCAGTTGCCGCACGCCAACTATTTGGATCTGGCCGTGTTGGAAGAGAAAGCCGAAGCAATTTTCCAGCGGAGCGATGAAATTCAAGTGCTGCTCATGGCCTATCGCATCGAACCACATCCCGGCTTGATCGAAGCTCTGCGGCAGCATTCCGATGAATTGGCCGCCGACCTGTTGGTCATCTACCGTTTAGCGCCGGGCGCCGCGCCCCAGTTGGAAGCCTTGGCGAGCGGCGCCTGGTGATCCGGCCATGACCCACTCGGCCACCCCCCTCAATCCTTTTCAACGTCGGCATCGCCCGCGCGGCCTGCGCCGTTGGATTCCCGGCTGGCAGCTGCTGCGTACCTATCAACGTTCCTGGCTGCTCAACGATCTCTCAGCGGGTTTCGTGCTAACGGCGATCCTGGTGCCGGTGGGTATGGGTTATGCTGAGGCCGCCGGACTGCCGCCCATTTACGGTTTATATGCCACCCTGGTGCCGTTGCTGGCTTACGCGATCTGGGGGCCGAGCCGCATTCTGGTTCTGGGGCCAGACTCTTCCCTGGCGGCCATCATCGCCGCCACCATCGTGCCGTTGGCGGCCGGTATTCCCGATCGGTTGGTGGCGCTCGCCGGGCTGCTCGCTTTGTTGTCGGGCGCGTTGTGCATCCTGGCCGGGGTGGCGCACTTCGGTTTCGTCACCGATCTGCTCTCCAAGCCGATTCGCCTCGGTTACCTGAACGGCATCGCACTCACGGTTCTCATCGGTCAGCTGCCCAAAGTGCTGGGCTTCTCAGTTGAGGGCGATGGCTTGATTCAAGAGACCTCTCTGCTGGTGCAAGGCGTCTTAACTGGCCGAACCAACTGGGTGGCGTTCGCCGTCGGTGTCACGTGTTTGGTCATCATCCTGATCTGCAAACACCGGTTTCGGAAAATTCCCGGTGTGCTTATCGCCGTGGGCGGTGCCACGCTCGTGGTCGGCTGGTTTGAGCTGGCGACGACGGCGGGCTTGACCGTGGTTGGGCCGCTGCCGCAGGGCCTGCCCGCTTTCCAACTTCCGCTTGTTTCTCCCGACGATCTTGGGATTTTGTTTGCAGGCGCCGTCGCCATTGCGCTGGTGTCCTTCGCCGACACCAGTGTGCTCTCGCGCACCTTTGCGCTGCGCGGCGGCTATGAAGTCGATCAAAATCAGGAATTGGTGGCGTTGGGTCTGGCGAATGTTTCCGCCGGGCTATTTCAAGGCTTTTCAATCAGCAGTAGTTCATCACGCACGCCTGTGGCCGAATCCGCTGGGGCCAAGACGCAAATCACCGGGCTTGTCGGCGCGTTGGGTATCGCGCTGTTGCTGATCTATGCCCCCAACTTGCTGCAGAATCTGCCCAACGCCGCGCTGGGGGCGGTCGTCATCTCGGCCGTGCTGTCGCTCATTGATGTGCGCAGCGTGATACGTCTTTATCGTCTGCGTCGCTCGGAGTTTATCTTCTCGGTTGTCTGTTTTCTCGGCGTCGCTTTAATCGGCGTGTTGGAGGGCATCTTTATCGCGATCGGGCTGGCGCTGCTGGCCTTCATCTGGCGCGCGTGGCGGCCCTATGATGCCGTGCTGGGCCGCGTCGCTGGCCTGAAGGGCTATCACGACATTACGCGCCATCCCTCCGCGCAACGCATTCCCGGCCTGGTCTTATTTCGCTGGGATGCCCCTCTGTTTTTTGCCAATGCCGAAATCTTTCACGAGCATGTCTTGCAAGCGGTGGCCGAGGCGCCTACGCCCACGAGGTGGATCGTCGTGGCGGCTGAGCCTGTCACCGACGTGGACATCAGTGCAGCCGACATGCTGACTGAACTCGACGACGAATTGCAGCGCGTCCATATCGAATTATGCTTTGCCGAAATGAAAGACCCCGTAAAAGATCGGCTCAAGCAGTACGGCCTGTTCACCAAACTTGGCACAGAGCTGTTCTTCCCCACCATCGGTCAGGCGGTCGCTCAATATTTGCAGATGCACTCCGTGGCGTGGGACGCTGGGGAGGATGAGGCCGACTAGGCCGCTGTTGCGTCACGCGCCGGGCGTGATACAATGCGCATAACATCCGCAGTGAGAAAGATCGGTCATGGGTTCTACGGTTCCTCAGACTTTACAGCGTGCGGCTGCTTATTTGCAGGCCGGTCAGCCGCATCTCGCCCGGCCACTACTGATCGAAGTGGTGAAGCAGCAGCCTAGCTCTGAAGCGGGCTGGCTGTTATTGAGCGAAGCTGTGGCCGAGCCACGGCAGAAGATCGATTGCCTGCAACGCGTCTTGCGCCTTAATCCAGGCAATGTCAAAGCGCAAGCGCGGTTGCGGCAGTTGCTGACGCCGGCGCCGGAACGGGTTGCACCGATCGTGACACCGCCAACCTCGCCTGCTGCGTCAGCGCCAGCGATTAGAGAACCAACCCGTGGAGTACCACCGGCCCGATCGGCTGAAGCTGCCGCACCGAAACGCTCAGACCTGGATGCCTTGCGTGCCGCAGCGGTGAGACGCCCCGCCGCGAAACGAAGGTCGAAGTCGCGCTTCAAAAAAATGCAGTGGGCCATCATGGGTGTGACACTGCTCGTGGCGGTGGCGATGATCGGGATCGCCGTCGTCCTCTTGCTCTCGCCCGGTGCTTCACCCAGCGATCGCGCGGCGGCGCCCGTTGTGGCGATCGCAGCCACGCCGACGCGCACGCCGCAGCCATCGCCCACGGAGCGCCGCCATCCGCCCACCTGGACGCCTACACCCACGCCAGCGCCAACGTCCACGCGCACGGCCACGCCTTTCCCGACGTTGAATCCGACCTTGATCGAGCAGATGGATAGGATCGAAGAACAGGTCGCCGACTTGCGCGGTTTGCCCAGCGGGGAGGCGGTGCCGCGTTTGTTGATTCGCCGCGAAGCCGTGGAGCACACGCTACGTCAGATGTTGATCGAGCAGGGCTATGCCGAGACGTTAGCCGATCAGGCGCGCAGCCTCAGCGCTTTGGGCTTGATCAAGCCGACTTACGATCTATTCAAATACGCCATGAACGGCCTGGCCGACAACATCGGCGGGTTCTATATTCCCTGGTTGAAGCAGTTGTTTGTCATCGGCACGCGTTTCGGCGGTGTGGAGCGCTTTGTGTTCGCGCACGAATTCGATCACGCCTTGACCGATCAGCATTTCAACATCGACACGCTGGGGGTGTATCCCGACTGTCTCAGCAATAATCAACGCTGTGCGGCCATCCGCGCTCTGGTGGAAGGTGATGCGACGCTGCTCATGCAGCAATGGTGGCTGCAATATGCCGGGCCGCAAGATTATCAGGACATCCTGCGCTACCGCCCGCCGAGCCAGATGCTGCCCGAAGATTATCCGCCGCCCTACGTGAGCCGCGATCTGGAGTTCCCATATCTAGCCGGCCTGGACTTCGTCGAGTTTCTGCACAAGCGCGGCAATTGGGCCGAGGTGAATCGGGCTTACGAAAATCTGCCGGATAGCACCGAGCAAATCCTGCATCCCGAAAAATATATCGCCGGCGAACAGCCGCTCGAGGTGGCCGCCTTGCCGTTGGCTGAGGCACTGGGCGCGGACTGGCGGTTGATCGACGACGATGTGTTGGGCGAATGGACCACGTATCTCATCCTCAGTGCGGGCGCCGATCTGGCGGCACAGATCGACGATGTCGCAGCGCGCAGCGCGGCGCGCGGGTGGGGGGGCGATCGGTATCAGGTCTACTACAACGACGTGCTCAGTCACACGGTCTTGGCGGCCGAGTGGGTCTGGGACGCGCCGCGTGAAGCGACGGAGTTCAGGCAAGCGATGGTCGAACATCTGGGCGAGCGTTTTCGCGGGGCCAAGCTCGATCATGCGGCGGGGCAGTGCTGGGAAGCCAATCATCAGGCCAGCTGTCTGTTCGTCGTGAGCGATCGCAGCCTGTGGCTGCTGGCGCCGGATATCACCATCCTGGACGCGGTGTTGGCCCAGTACCCTGATTTTCAATAACCGCACCCGCAGTGGGTAACAAGATCGCAGACACAAAAACTCCCGGAAGATTCAACCTTCCGGGAGTTTGCTTTGTTGCGCCACGACGCTCTACGTCTTGTCCTTCTTGAAATACACATCCAGCAGCACGGCCAGGATCAACACAATACCTTTGGCAATGCCTTGCCAGGCCGGAGCAACGTCCAGGATTTGCAGACCGGTGTTCAAGCTGGCCATGATCAAGGCACCGATCAACGCGCCAGGTATGGTGCCCACGCCGCCCAGAGTAGACGTGCCACCCAGGATAGCGGCCGCAATCACGTCCAATTCATAGCCGCTGCCTGCGCCAATCGTGCCATAGCCTACGTAAGACGCCAGCATGATACCGGCCAACCCGGATAGAAAACCCATCAGCACGAAGACGAGGAAGAGGGTTTGACGGATGTTGATACCTGACAAGCGCGCCGCTTCACGGTTGCCGCCGATAGCGTAAGTATACCGTCCAAAGCGCGTATTGTTTGACACATATGTCATGATGACGGCGACAATCCCCAAGAGAAGCACCGGCACCTGGACGCCGTTGTATTGATTCACCACGAAGACGTACCCCCACAACAGGGCGGCAAAAAGTGTCGATTTAATGATGTCAGCCTGCAGCGCAGGCAGCGGAAAGCCATATTTCTGTTTGTTGCGCCGGTCGCGGAACATCAAGAAAAAGATGGCGGCCGTCACAATTGCCGCCAGCAGCCAGCCCAAGATCGGATTCAGATAGCCTTGTCCAATTTCACGGAAGTAAGGCTGCGTGGCCGTAATGGTTTGTCCCTCCGTCTGTAACAACGTGAGGCCACCCAAGATGAACATACTACCCAGCGTTACGATAAAAGCCGGCACGCGGAGATAAGAAATGATATAGCCCTGAAGGCCCCCCCATAACAAGCCGACCGCCAGGCCAATGACAACCGACGCCATGGCGGCTACGGCAGGATTATCAGTAAAACGATAGGCCTGATTGTAAGCGACGACGGTCGATACAAAGCCGGCCAATTTTCCAACTGAAAGATCGATGCCGCCTGTGACGATGACAAAGACCATCCCGGTGGCCATGATGGCCGTAATGGTCATCTGCCGGAAGATATTGGAAATGTTCTGCGGCGACAGGAAGTTGACATCTTTCATCACGGCCGCCAGAACTGTGAAGATTAGCCAGATCCCAACCAAGGCCAGGATGATGATCGAGGTCTGCGCGTTTTGGCGGAAAATTCTGCTCAGGGTTTTCATATTCATCACCTTGGGGTCAATTGTGTTAAGGTCACGCCAGGCCGGTGGCCAGCGTCATGATTTTTTCCTGCGTTGCTTCCGATGTGTTGAGGATACCGTTGGACCTGCCCTGCCACATCACCATCACCCGATCGCTCATGCCCAGCACCTCTTCCAACTCGCTGGAGATCATGATAATGGCAATGCCTTGCTCGGCCAGATCATTCATGAGCTTGTAGATCTCAAACTTGGCGCCTACATCGATGCCCCGCGTCGGGTCGTCCATGATAAGGATCTTGGGTCCGGAGAGCAGCCATTTGGAAATCACCACCTTCTGTTGATTGCCGCCGGACAGGGTTTCGACCGGGACATACAGATTGGGCGCCTTAATCGTTAGCTCCTTCGCGATGCGCAAACTCTCGGCGACCTCTGCGTTTTGATCGATGCGCATGAGACGCGCAAAACGATCGAGGTTGGGCAGGGAGATGTTTTTCAAGATCGATTGAATGAGCACCAGGCCATGCCGTTTGCGATCTTCCGGCACCAGGCTGATGCCGTGTTCCATGGCGTGATGGCTATTGTTGCTCTTGATCGGGCGCCCCTCTAGACGAATGTCACCTTGTGTAATCTTGCCAAATTCGCCAAAGATCGTCATGACCAGTTCGGTGCGACCCGATCCCATCAATCCGGCGATGCCCAGAATCTCCCCCTTGCGCAGATCGAACGAGACGCCATTCAAGACTGCCCGATCGGCTTTCTCTGCGTGCAGGTCTTTTACTTCGAAGATGATTTCACCTGGTCGGCGATTGCCCTGCGGGAAGCGCTCTTTCATTTCACGACCCACCATGTATCTGACCAACTTCTCAGGTGACAATTGGCTGGTTGGCTGGGTGGTGACCCACTTTCCGTCGCGCAGCACGGTGACGTTGTCACAGATGCGGAAGAACTCCTGCATCTTGTGGCTGATGTAGATGCAGGTCACGCCGTGGCTTTTCAGCGTGCGCAGGATCTCCATCAGCTTATTAATCTCCGCCTCGGACAGCGCACTGGTCGGTTCATCCAAAATTAGCACCTGTGCCTCTTCGGACAGGGCCTTGGCAATTTCGGTCATTTGCATTTTGCCGACGCCAAGATTCTTGACGAGGGCCTGGGGATGGACATCGAGTTTGTATTTGTCCAGAAGTGTTTGCGTTTCCGAGTAAAGCTGGGCCCAGTTAATCGAACCGTGTTCCGTTGGCTCGCTGCCCAGAAAGATATTTTCGCCCACCGTCATGTGGGGCACCAGGGTCAATTCCTGATAAACGATGGCGATGCCTTTTTCGGTGGCTTGATGAATGGCGCTGGCTTGCAACTTCAGTTCTTGGCCGTTATAAATAACCGTGCCGTCATAAGTCCCATAGGGATAAACGCCGGAGAGAATCTTCATCAACGTTGATTTACCGGCGCCATTTTCGCCACACAGGCCGTGGATCTCGCCGCGCTTGACTTTGAAACTTACATCGTCCAGCGCGGTGACACCCGGAAATTGCTTGGTGACATTCTGGAATTCAAGGATGTACTCGTCGGTCATAACCTGCTCCATGTTTTCACATCGATCCTCCGCGCCTGATGCAAGTTGTCAGGCGCGGAGGAGGTTAACACTTCAGCTACCCAGCGGGCAGGGCCAGAGCCCGTGCCCGACTAGTTTATCACACCTGTCTACGGCTTGGGTGGCTTCTGGGCATCCGGCACGTCACGATACACTTCGTCGTATGGCTGGAAGCCGTTCTTCACGCACTTCTCGTACACATTGTCCTTGTTGACCTGTTCCACGGGCAGGAAGTAGGCCTGAACATTGCCCTGTTTGCTGGGGTCATTAGTCAGATCCGCCATCGTGAAGGTCTTGAGGTTCGGATCGGGCTGGCCCTTGATTAAGCCGTCCATCAGTTCCACGGCCTTCGGACCCAGGTTGCGGATGTCCTTCAGGATCGAGACGGTCAGCTCGTTCTTGACAATGCTGTTGCAACCGGGCGCGGTGGCGTCCTGTCCGCTGATGGGAACCTTGCCGGCCAGACCCTGCGCCTTCAACGCTTCCAGCGCGCCGAGCGCCGTGCCGTCATTCGAGGCCACTACTGCATCAACCTCGTTCTTTTGCGCGGTCAGGATGTTCTCCATCAGCTTCAGCGCATTCTCTGCTTTCCAGTTGTCCACCCACTGGTCGGCTACAATCTGAATCTTGCCATCCTTAACATACTGATCAACGATCTCGTCCTGGCCCTTGCGGAACAGAATGGCGTTGTTGTCGGTGGGGCTGCCGCCCAGTTTCACAACTTTAGCTGGGCCTTTGGAGGCGTCGTAATTGGCCATCAATGCCTTCATCACGCCGTCGCCCTGATTGCGACCCACATCCACGTTGTCAAACGATAAATAGGCGGCAATGTTCGCCGACTTGATCAGGCGATCGTAGGCAATGACCTTCACGCCGGCCTTGGCGGCCTTGTCGACAGCGGTCGCCGCTGCATCGCCGTCCTCGGCCACAACGATCAGGCCCTTGACGCCCTGCGAGACCATGGTGTCGATCTGGTCGTTTTGCAGTTTCACATCGTGATTGGCTTGCTGCAGCAATACTTCATAGCCTTTAGCCTCGAGCAGTGACTTCATCAAATCCGCTTCCGGCTTCCAGCGCTCCGTTTCGTAGTCCGACATCGAAATACCGACTTTGGTCTTGCCCGCGGCAGCGCCACCGCATGCGCTTAGCACCAGGGCCAGGACCATGATGGCCGAAACGATCATCAGCGAGCGAAACAGTTTGCGATTCATCTTGGTTCTCCTAGAATTGGGATGTTTGGGATCAAACGACTCGATGAAAATTCGATTACTGACGGCAGTCTTGTTCTGGAACAACACCTCCTTTCTTAAATCATTTCGCGTGGCAGTCTTGGTGGAAGATCACAAGATTAAGGCCAGCTAACCACCGGGGAGTTTGTTTGTTCAACCGCCAAACTTTCTGCATTGTATTACTAAACAAATGACAACAATCAGCGACGAATGTCATCTCTTTGTGCGACAAATGCCACATCGCTATTAAGGGAAATACAACTTAGCAACAATTGACAGTTGTAGTCACTGGAAATGTGAAAAAATGCCTAATCTGGATGAGCATGATAGCCTAAATCCCAATGCTGGGAGATTACGGCATGTTCCACGAACTGCAGCGCGAGGTGTCAGCTGCAGCTGCCTTTCATGGATGGTGGTAACCCTCATCTCTGAAAGCGGCTGAACAATGGTGACAGCAGATCGGGGTCAGGCCTCCCGTTGAATGAAGATGCACAATTTTATCACTCTCTGGCAAATTGCGCGAAATTGTGCCATATCACAAAATAGCCAAAAGGACACAAGGTAAAACTTGTGCCCTTTCGGCAGCTGCCAGCTCAGCCCACGGCCAGTTTTGCGCCAAGACGCCCCCGCCGTTCTGATTCCGGTGTTGCTGAGAATTTCCAGTGCTCACGTGAAGTCTCGCTTATTTCGCCCGGCTGCGAGTCGCCACGTCGAAGATGACTGCGCCTGCCAGGACAACGCCTTTGACGATGTTCTGCGCGTCGCTGCCGGTCCCCATGAGGTTCATGCCGTTGGTCAGCGACATATATACCAACGCGCCAATCAGCGACCCGACGATAGTGCCGATGCCGCCGGCCGGTGATGCGCCGCCGATAAAAGCCGATGCGATGGCGTCCAACTCAAACCCATTGCCTGCCTGCGGGGAGGCCGAACGCAAACGTGAGGCATACAAGATGCCCGCGAGAGCCGTCAGCAACCCCATGGAGCAGAAAACAAAGTAAGTGATCTTCTTGACGTTGATGCCGCTGAGTTGTGCCGCTTCCGGATTTCCACCGACGGCGTAAATGTGCCGGCCCAGTATAGTCTGGGTGGTCATGAACTGGTAGATGGCCACCACGACCAACATGATCACCATCGTCCAGGATGGGCCGTTGTAACCTGCCAGCACCCAGGTCGCTACCAACCCCACCACCGATACGAATCCCAGCTTGAGGACAAAGATGGCTGGCGGCAGGACTTCAAAGTTATAAGCCAGCTTCTTTTTGCGATCGTTGAGCTGGCCGACAATGAAGAGAATGATCGCCACGAGACCCAGCAGCAGCGTTAACTTGTGAACTTCCGGCAGAAAGGTCAAGTTGGGAATATCGGGAATATAGCCGTTACCGATGGCGTTGAAGAATTCATTTTCAATGATGATGGTGCCCGTGCCAGCTAGCACAACCACCAATAAACCACGGTAGGCTAGCCAGCCCGCCAGCGTGGCCACAAAGGCCGGGATGCCCAGGTTGGCCACCATAAATGACGGAATGGTTCCCAGCACCACACCCAGCGCTAGGACCAGCAGGATAACCACTCCCACTGGCAGCTCCCACACTTTCAGGGCAATGGCGGCCACGGCGCCGAGGAAGCCCAATAGAAAGCCGATGGATAAATCGATATGCCGGATCACGATGACCAATGTCACTCCGACCGCCATCACCGCGATGTAGCCGGTCTGATTGAGCAGGTTGCTAATATTGCGCGCGGTGAGAAATGTGCCGCGTGTCGTAATGGCGAAGAATGCCCAGATGACAAATAAGGCGATGAACATGCCATATTCACGGATGTTTTGCCGTAATACCTTCTGCAAGTCTCGGAAAAAGTTTTGTAAAAATGCCATCGTGGGGCTCCTTAGTTCGTTGCCAGATGCATGATTTTTTCTTGGGTCGCTTCTTCGATCGGCAGTTCACCGGTAATCCGGCCGGCGGAAACAACGTACACCCGATCGCTCATCCCCAGGATTTCAGGCAGTTCCGACGAGATCATAATAATGCTCATGCCTTGCTGGACCAGCCGGGTCATAATCGTATAGATCTCATATTTCGCGCCGACATCGATGCCGCGTGTCGGTTCATCCAGAATGAGCAGGTCGGGCTTGACAAACAACCACTTGCCCAGCGACACTTTTTGCTGGTTGCCACCGCTGAGATTGCCCACTCGCTGCTCGATACTGGGTGTCTTGATGTTAAGCGAAGTCCGGTAGCTTTCCGCAACTTGTACTTCGGCATTGCTATTCACCACGTTGCGTCTGGCAATTTCTCGCAAGTTGGCCAGGGTGATATTCTGCTTCACATCCTGGATCAAAATCAAACCGGCGGCCTTGCGATCTTCCGTGACGTACGCCAGACCGCCTTTGATCGCCTCTGCGGGATGTGTGAAGTGTTCCGGTTGGCCGTGGAGCAGTATCTCACCGTTGATCCGGTAACCCTTGGGATTGCCGAAGAGACTCAAGGCCAATTCCGTGCGCCCCGAGCCCATCAGCCCGGCAAAGCCGACGATTTCGCCTTTCTTGACGTTGAAGTGAACGTCCTTCAGGATCTCGCGGCCCAACGTCGGATCATAGGCGTTCCAATCACGTACTTCCAGCACCACTTCGTCGGAGGATCTAGGCGCACGCGGCGGATAAATGTTTTCAATCTCGCGCCCCACCATGTGCTTGATCAATACCGGTTCAGAGACTTCGCCCTTGTGCGCGTCCAGGGTGCAAATGGTTTGGCCGTCGCGCAGCACCGTGACGGTATCGGCAATGGCGATCACTTCTTTCAACTTGTGCGAGATCATGATGCAGGTCACGCCGTGATCCTTGAGCTCGCGAATCAGGTTAAGCAGGTTCTCGCTGTCGTTCTCGTTGAGCGCGGCGGTCGGCTCGTCCAGGATCAGCAGTTTGATTTCTTTGCTCAGCGCCTTGGCAATTTCGATCAGCTGTTGTTTGCCCACACCCAGGTCCCTGACCTTGGTGGCCGGGTTGACGTTGAGCCGCACTTTCTTCAGCGCCTCGTTGGCCCGTTTGATGGTTTCGTTCCAGTCAATGCGAAACCCCTTCTTGATCTCGTTGCCGACAAAGATGTTTTCGTACACGGTCATCTCGGGAATCAGCGCCAGCTCTTGATAAATAATGGCAATCCCCGCTCGCTCGCTGTCGCTGATGCTGGAGAACTTCTGCACTTCCCCGTCAAACAAAATGTCTCCCTCATAGGTGCCGTGCAGATAAACACCGCTCAGTACTTTCATGAGGGTGGATTTGCCTGCGCCATTTTCACCTACCAGGCAGTGAATCTCACCCCGGGCGACTTGAAAGCTGACGTTGTTCAAGGCTTTCACGCCGGGAAACTTTTTGGTGATATTTCTCATCTCTAAGATGGGAGGTTGTTCAACCATCGCGGCCTCTCCTGTATGGTGAGGAATGAAGGAGCCAGTGCAAGAATGATTTTACTATGAGTGCGAGTGAAAGCAAATTGCTCACAACCTTCCTGCGTTACAGTCCTTCGTTAAAATGAAGCGGAGTAGATAAGAATAGTGATGGACACAGCCATCACTATTCTTATCTTCATGACAATCCGATCCCTACGGCAGGCCGGTGAAATCGGCAGCGGGATAGTAACCGGAATCGACGATGGCAGCTTTGACGTTGTCCTTGGTGACCGTCACGATGGCGGACGGCTTGGCGGGGACATCGACCTTGCCATTGTTGTAGCTGTTGGTCTTCTCGGGTGTGCCACCGCTGAGGTAGGCGACGGCGGCGGTGATGGCGTCGTCGACGAGGGTGCGGACATCCTTGAGGACGGTCATGGACTGCTTGCCGTCGATGATGTACTGGACGGAGGCTTTCTCGGCGTCCTGGCCGGTGACGAAGTACTGGGTGACGTCCTTGTCAGCGGCGAAGGCGTCGGCGATGGCGCGGGCCGTGCCGTCATTGGGAGCGACGATGAAGACCGTGCCCTTGTCGGCAGCGGCGGCGGCGGTCAGGTTGGCCTCGGCCAGGTTCTTGGCCGTGTCGAACTTCCACTCGGTGGTGACCTGGTTGATGATCTTGGCCATCTCGTCGCGGCTTAGTTTGGCGGTGTCCTTGAGGGCGACGGCTTCGCTGGAGTTCTTGATCACAAAGGTGCCGTCGGCGATCTTGGGCTGGAGTTTGTTCCAGGCGCCTTCGAAGAAGAGGAAGGCGTTGTTGTCGGACGGTGCGCCGGCATACAGATACAGGTTGTTGCCCGTGCCACTGGCGTTGTCGATCAGGTACTGGCCCCAGGCCTCACCGACCGCGACGCTGTCGAAGGTCACATAGTAGTCCACGGCCTCGGTGTCACGGATCAGGCGGTCATACGAAATGACCTTGACGCCCGCCGCCTTGGCCGCTTCAGCCGCCGCGGCCGCCGCCGTGCCGTCCTGCGGGCAGATGATCAGCACTTTGACGCCCTTGGTGATCAGCGATTCGACGTTGGCCTTTTCCTTGCCACTGTCACCCTGGCTGAACAGAATCTCCACTTCATAGCCAGCCTTGGTCAACGCCTCCTTGAAGCGCGCCTCGTCCTGCAACCAGCGCGGCTCATCCTTCGTCGGCAACACAATGCCCACACCCAGCTTTTCTCCGGCAGGTTGGGGCGCCGTAGTGGCCTGACCACTCGGTTGCACTGGGGCGGTCGTCGGTGTCGCGCCACCGCCGCACGCGGCCAGGAACATAGCTAGTGCAACCAAAAGCGATACGACTAACAGCGAGCGATTCATTTTGGGATTCATCACTTTCCTCCAGATAGATTTTTGATAGGTCTCAGGGTAAAACAATCACACGTGAAGCTTGACCTCTGATATTGAATAGGAATCACCTCCTTGGATATGTTTGGTCATTACCCGGTCCCCTCGAAATGGACATCACATCGATGGATACGGACTGGGTATTTCCACTTGTAAAACAGTGCCGCCGCCGTTGGGCGAATCGACTTGCATCGTGCCACCCAGCAAGGCGACCCGTTCGCTGATGCCCAGCAGCCCGAAGTGTTTAGCGGCCGATAACTCGGCCAGATCGATCGGCTTGGGCAACCCCTGACCGTCATCGGCCAGCCGTACCAGCACGCTGGCGGTCGGCGTGCGCTCCACGCGCAAACTGACCTGCTTCGCCACGGCGTGTTTACGAATGTTATTCAACCCTTCCTGCACAATCCGAAAGATCGACAATTCCAGCGCTTCCGGCAGGCGGCCCAACTTCGGATCGATGTTCAAATCGAGTTGAATCCGATGCCGCTCGGCCCATTCTTCCGCCAGCGATCGAATCGCCGCTTTCAGGCCGTGCGCGTCGAGGGTCGGGGGACGCAGATCGCTGCACAGCTGCCGCAGGTCGGACACCACCGATCGCACACTCTGGCGCACCGCCGCCAATTCCTGCTGCTGCACGTCGTCGTTCACTTCACTTTCAATATCTTCCAGCCGATAGTTGAAGCTGAGTAAATCTTGAATAACTTGATCGTGTAACTCGCGTGCCAGAAACTTGCGTTCTTCTTCGCGCTCAGTCATCAACCTGAGTTGAGCCGCTTGCAACGCGACATTCAGCTGATCCAGCGCTTCGACCTGTTGGCGTAAGCGTTCGAGCAATTGCCGGTTGAGCGTATCGCGCTGTTCCAGACTTTGGCGCAGCAGCACCTGAGTGCGATGCAACTCCTCGGTCTGTTGCTGGACCTGATGGTAGCTCTCCAGCGCCCAGATGATGGGGGTCACCTGATCCTGCCGCGTGCTGCCCACAATCAATTCCACAATCTCACGCGGTGTCGAGTCGGCGGTGTTGCGATCGGCGATGACGCGGCCCTCATACAACACGACCACGCGCTGGGTGACCGTGAACAAGTGCTTAAGATTGTCACTGGCGATGACCACCGCCACTTCTGCTTGCGCCAGCTGGCGCATGCGGTCCAACATACGCGCCTGGCGGTCGTAACTCAGCACCGCCAGCACATCATCCAGCAGCAGCAGCCGTGAGGGGGCGCACAGCGCGCGCGCAATCGCGACGACCTGTCGTTGTTCATCCGAAAGATTGCTGACTTTGATGTTCACGATCGGGGCGGCATCAAACTCGGTCAGCAATTCAATGGCGCGCCGGGCCATGTTCACATGATCGGGCAGGCCGCGCACAAACGGTCTGCTCGCTTCACGCCCCAGCGACACATTGGCGATCACATCCAGGTTCTCGGCCAACAACGGCGTCTGATGCACCATCGCGATGCCTAAAGCCTGGGCTTGCGCCGGGCTGGAAAAGCGCACGGCCGCGCCGTCGAAAACCAGCGCGCCACTCGTCGGTTGATGCAGC
>JAUQXC010000420.1 GCA_030834825.1 Thermoflexales bacterium | reverse complement strand
TTACATACTCTCCACCCTGGTAAGCGGCTTTTCCCAAATTCATGAGAGCATGCGCAATACCACTTGAATCGGCTAACTTCTGGTAAATCAGCAAAGCTTCCTGGCAGAGCTGTTGCCCGATTTGGGGTTCACCTGCTTCATTGGCTACAAGCCCCAGGTGGTTCAGCGTAAAAGCAGTCTCTCTTTGAGCGTCAGTTTGCCGCAAAAGAGTCAGACTCGCCTGCAATAATTCACCCGCTTTTTCAGGTTTTTGATCGTGATCAAAGAAGACAACCTGTCGCGCAAACACACCTTGCCGGGCCAGTACTCGCCCTAAGATAAGATTCCTCTCTGCTCCCGCTTCCCGCGCCTTTAGTTGAGTCGCCGCAAGGCGGAAAACCTCTTCTCCGGTTTGATACCAACCTTGTGCCTCGTAGAAAAGATACAGACTCTCTAACGACCGAGCGATCAGTTCCATGTGGCTTTGTGCGACCGCCCATGTCCAACCAGCCTGCACGTTCTCAATTTCTTCGTCAATTTCCTTCAGCGCGGCTGGTCGTTCAATTCCTTGTAAGCGGCGTTCTCGTTGTTGGAGAAAGTCGGCATAATAAGCGCTATGGGTCATCTTGATGGCGGCTTCTCGCTGAACGGTCTCTTGTAATTTTTCCACGGCGTATTGTCGAATGACGTCCAACATTCGGATGGCTGGCCGGATCGCTTCGCGGAATGGCTCCAGACGCAGGGCTTCCTCTCGACAGCTAAGAGCAACCTCGATAAAAGTGGCTAACCACGGCCTCGCGTCGCAGAAGAGGCACGATCATCACGGCTTCCTTCTCACCCAGACGCGCCACAGTGGTGAGGCCCCGATCGGCCGGTCGCGACGAAGCACTTATTGGGATCCACCAGGGTGAACCGCTCGCTGATGCCGACCCGGCGAGGCCTAACAGCCGATCGAGGCGACCCATTACTACTCCTCGTGAGGCCACGTGGTCTACCGCTGATCGCTGCTGATCTCGATTGCCGCCTTGGCCTTCGGCGACATGACGCGATCAGGCGACACCGACCCGGGCTGCGCGACTATTACGCAATCTCATAGACAATCAGGCCCGTCCTGCATTACAATGATGTCCAACAATTCCACGACTGCACTTGTGAGCTGCTAGCCATGAACACTCAACTTGAAGCCGCGTGTCGGCAAGCCAACTTCACGCGCTACCAACCCGATCAGACGACAGGGCACTACGAAAGTTTCTTCGTCAGGGCCAATCATCCCGCGCGCCCCTTGGCCTTCTGGATCCGCTATACACTCTTCAGCCCCAAGCGACATCCTGAAAACGCGCTGGGAGAGTTGTGGGCCATCGTCTTCGATGGCGAAACCGGACAACATGTCGCCGTCAAGCAAGAAGTCCCGTTTGGACAGTGCACCTTCAAGACCTCTGAGTTTTTTGTGACCGTGAGTGATGCTCGGCTTGAGCCGGGTCGATTGCAGGGTGTTGCGACATCCGATGGACATACCATTACCTGGGATTTGTCCTTTGGAGGAGAATCTTTGCCGTTGTTCCTGCTGCCGCTCAATCTATATGAAGCGCGTCTGCCCAAGGCCAAGAGTCTAGTGGCCTTGCCTCTGGCACGTTTCACCGGATCGCTGTCCGTGGATGGTAAGGCGATCGCGGTGAGCGACTGGGCGGGCAGTCAGAATCACAATTGGGGTGCGCAACACGCCGACCGGTATGCGTGGGGACAAGTGGCTGGGTTTGACAACGATCCGGATAGTTTCCTGGAAATGGCTACCGCGCGGCTGAAGATCGGGCCAGTCTGGACGCCGTTCCTGACGCCCATCGTCCTGCGCCACCATGGTGAAGAGATCGCATTGAACACTCTGCTGCAGACGATCCGTGCCCGAGCCTCCTTCGACTATTTCACCTGGCACTTCGATTCCCGGACGGACGCGGTCCGGGTAGAGGGGACGATTTCGGCTCCCCGCGAAGCGTTCGTGGGCCTACGCTATTCCAACCCGCCCGGTGGCATCAAACAGTGCCTCAATACGAAACTTGCCTCGTGTGAGTTGACGGTCACCCGCCTGGGAATCAATGGAACAAGAAGCGTGGACATCTTGACGACCCGGCATCGCGCCGCCTTTGAGATACTGACTGACGATCAGCGTCATGGCATTGTAATGAGTGCCTGACGATCTTCCCGCCAACTATCTGCCTGTCCCTGGCAGATGATGCCTTCGAACGAGGTCGTCCTCACAGCCTTCAACGCATCAACGTCAAGCCGATGGCTTGATCTGCTGCCTGCGCGGTATTCGACACGGCGAAAGACCAGGTGTACGTCTGGCTGTTGGTCGTGATGGAAACGATGTACGTCGCACCCGGCGTCAACGGCGCGCGCGGAATCAGCACAATGGCATCGCGCGAATTGAGGATACTGCGTCCTGTATTCTGCGTGCTGCTGTCGGGATTGGTGTAGTTCGTTTCATCGAAGAGGCAGTGCTCCACTGGCGTTGTACCCTGCATGAAGGAATGGGCCGTGACATCCGGCGTCAGATCGCCTGGCCCGATTTGCAAAATGAGGGGCAGGCCGCTCGGCGCGGTGTAGCCTGGGCAGGCCGTCAACGGATCGGGCCACTCGTTCCCCGGATGAGAGCGCAATCCGATCGTCGTGCCGTTGCCCGGATACTCGATCGGGAAAGATACCGACGGCGGAATTGCTCCCAGACCGCGACGCACGTCCAGGGTAGCGCCCATCTGCCAACCGCCATCGACCTCACGATAACTGCCGTAGCCTACTTGCTGCAAGCCGGGATCGATCACGGCGACGGCGTGAAAGGGTCCGCTCATCCAGAAGTCGATGGCATAGGTATCCAGTGCTGTGGTGCTGCTGCTGACGAAGGTGTTCCCGTTTTGCGCTGCGGCCAGGCCCTCCGGCGTATACCAGGGATTACCGGGATCCTCGGAGTGACTGATGACGTCGTTCTTGACCATGTAACGCGCATGTTTCCAGTCGCCATCGCTCCAGGTTGGATTTTCAGTGACGCTGGGTAAGTTCGCCAAGGCCCGATAAGTATTCACGTAGGCCAGCCAGGCACTCGAGGGTGTGGGCGTGGGCGTCGGAGTCACCGTTGGTGTGGGCGTGGGTGTCGGTGTGGGCTGCAACATGATGAGGGGCAAATAGACGTATGTAGGCGGCGGCACGACAGTGCCCCCACTGTCCACCCAATCCCACCAAAATACCTGCGACAGATCATCATACGCCTGGCGTGACTGCACTTGCACCGCCATTTCGCGATTCTGCTTGTTCGAGTTCTCGCTGCCGTTGATGCTGCCGGTGTGCACCCACCCTTGCCCGCCGGCGAGCACCAGCACCATCGTGTTGTGGATCCCGGTGCCGGTCGGATTGCCGATCAGGCACTGGATGTTGATCGCTTCGCTGGCCGCGAGGCCATTGACGTAGTCACAGGTCGCGGTGTTGCCGCGCGGATCGAGCGGATCGTTGTACGCGCCGTCCAGCAGCAGCCGCACCACGGCCCCGCGCCGCGCCGCTGAGAGGTATGCCTCCAGGCGCGGATTGGGATCGGTGATCGGGCTACTGCTTGTCGGTCCCCAGGACTTGTATTCGTACAACTGCTCGACAAGCACCTGGCTGCCACCGGCGGCATGCGCCACCATGCCCAACAGCGCGTCGGTATCGCGCAGAGAGTTCTCAGGCGACTGCACGAGCTCAAAGTTGAAGGTGCCTGTTAGCACGAACGGCTGCGGAAATTGGATCGGGTAGGCGTGCCCGCCCGAGGTGAAACTGACGGTGAACGAGATCGGCGGTGCGCCATACTGTGGATCGGCGGCCGACCAGCGCCGCAGATCGCGATGATGGACGGGATCAAGATCATGCAAGAAGACATCTTTTAAGTGCGCGATGGGGCCGGGCGCATCCGTCCACAACCAGATGCCGCGATTGCCCGATGTGCCGTCGCTCTTGTCATCGGACGGCATTGAGGTGTATTGCAAGTTCTCCGAGCCGGTCAGCAGCCACTTGTCGTCGATGATCATGAACTTGGCATGTTGATAGGCATAGCGATCGTGGATCGGCGGTGAGACGGTTGTGTCGTTGATGAGAAACCAGCATTGTCCGCCCGCAGTTTCGATCTGTTGGCACACCCACTTGTCTTGATCGCCGACGCCGCCCACGGGCGCACCTTCCAGCAAGACGGTGACGCTCACCCCGGCTGCCGCACGTGCGGCCATGGCCAAGCCTAACTCAGCGTTGTCGAAGGTATAGCCTTCATAAAGCAGGCTGGTGTCGGTCTGACTGATCGCTTGCCGCACATTCTCAAAGATGTTGTCTGGCGCGATCAGGTAGGTGATGACAGCGGTCTGTGTGAACTTCGCGGTTTGGAAGTATCGTTCGAGATCCCAGCCTGGATACAGCACTTTCTTGCCGTTGAGGTTGTCGTCGGTGGCCTGTGCCCAATCGTGATCGGTGTTGGTATCGGGTACCGGCTGTCCACTGCGTTGATCCAGTTTCCGATAGAGGATCTGTCCCTCCAGGCCGAACGAGTCTTGATTATATGGCCCAATCGTTGGACCACTCCAGCCGGTGTCCGTGATCGTTCCGCCGACCCAGACGACGGAATCGACGATCGCAGCTGCATCATTCTTCAGCGTCAACTCGTCGCCGCTGTTGGCGAGGATGAAGTTGCCCTGCAAGATCAGATCAGGTACAGCCGGATCGGTGTCGCCACCATATTCATAATCGGGCGGAATACCGAACTCCAGCGTGAAACTCACAGCCTGGTTGGCGATCCAGATGCTGTCTCCGGCGTCAAGGCTGCCCGTCAGTGTGATCACACCCTCACCATCGGTGGCCGTCCAGTTGCTCAGGTCAATCGGGGCGGCTGAGACATTGGTCAGCCTAAAAGATTCATCGGGCTCACTGAGAAGATGCGTGTCGTAGTACACTGCCGAGATCAGGATCGTCGAGGAAGTGGCAGACGCCGCCTGCAGACCGAAGATCGTGATGCCCACCAGGACCAGGGCTACGAGGCAGGCCAGAAATGTAAGGTGCAGGTGTCGGTTTCGCATGGTGACCTCTCATCTAAGCATGCAAAGCGTGACATACTGCTGACTATATAGACTCAACACCGTATACACTTGTTAGCAGAGGAAGGTACACCTCGCCACTCGACCTTGTTGATCCAACCCCAATTTTCACATGGGCAATATTCGCGAACCAGACATGTTCTATCTTGTAATGAATGGCAAAAACACCGACCGGAGCGGATTCACCTGTAAGTGCAGCCAGCCGCCGTCAGGTGTATTCCAGTCCATCACTACAATATAGTAACTCACGCCAGCCGTAGCCTGAAACTCAACTCGTGATGTACGACTAGAATCATAAAAGTCATCATCACAAGCAATTTCAGTTAGACTGTTGGGCATTCCACTGAACACGCCTACTACCGTATCATAGGTGCTCTCGAAGGTATCGATGGAAATCCGGCCAGAGGAGATCGTCGTCAATCGATACCAAACGCTGTTGGAGTTTGGCATCCCGGTACACGACAGAACAGGATCCTGAGGAGACGCGGTGGTATTCCAAGTGTCGCGCCATTCATCATAGGGAATCGTCGGGATCACATGAGCCGAGCCTATCACGTCTAACCCAGCGGGAGCGACACCTTGCACAAAGAAAGAATCAGACACCTGGGTAATGCGATCTTCATAGACTACCTCGCCCAGGAAATAGTAGTCACCCGTCACCGCATTGGTCGGGATGTTGTTGCCAAGATACCAATCTGTGAGGCCTGCGCCTGTTTCCAAGTCACCTTCATAGCTCAGCGCCCAAAGTTGTCTGCCTTGTGGGTCGATTACTAACCAACGCATATGCACCACCAAACTCGTGCTGGCGTTGTTATAGACCAGCATATGCAATTCAACCGAATCTCCGATATTGAAGTTGGCTGTGACATTGTCCAGGTGTAAGGACGAGTTTGGAGTCATTAATGATTGTGGCTGGTTGGCTTGTGGTGCGCCTTGGCTTTGTGTACCCGCAGTGATATACGCACCGACTGACTCGGCGGTATCGGGGCCAACCACGGAAAACACAGTAGTTTGTGTGAAGGTTTGGCCTCCGTAGGTAATGGAGCCTTCAAACGTGTAGTTGCCCGAGATCGAGTAGGCCGGGATCATCGTAGGCAGGTACCAATCCACGATGCCACTGGATGTCGATAGGTTGCCCTCCCAACTCAGCGCGGGAATAAGGCGACCAAGTGGATCGGTCACTCGCCAGATAAAATACGCCGTAACCTCAGAGCCGAAGGTGTTTTGTGCCCGCACGAACAGATTAATTGAATTGCCAGGGAAAAACGACATGGCCGTTGCGGGGGCAGTAAAACGTTCAGGCCATTTCGCAAAAGGAACGGCCACATTCTTGGCTGCACCCGAGACGACAAAAACAGTCAAAGGCTTTACAGTGGGAGGCGTAACATAGAAAATCCCTTGGGACCAGCCGCTATCTCCAAACCCGTTACTCGCTTGAACCTTCCAATAGTAAGGATTGTTGGAAACCGGGAGTTGTCCAGCGTTATATTGGGTACCGTTATTCCATCCCCAAGTTTGTGTTCCCCCTAATCCACCACCCCATAGTTCCAGACGAAACTGATCACCGTCGCCGTACCACTGCAGTATGATGGTTGATCCAGCGGGAATAGTTTCACCATTTGCGGGAGACGCTAAGATAGGCGAACTAGCGCCGTTTGGGCATGTTCCTGCGCAGACGTGCACGGATGAAACACCATGCCGTAGCCCCTGGGCCAAAGCATTGATGTCGGAGAATTGCGCTGGGCCTGTGGCGCGCCCACAGGTGCCATGAAAATTGTCATGCTCACAAGCCACAATCCCATAACCCGAAGCCACTCGCAGGGATTCTGCCCAATCATTTTTTTGCCAATGGCCCAGGTCATAGATGGTGCGATCACTGGGCCATGCTTCCCCGTTAAAGTCTCCTAAACTATACAAAGTGAAAGCCGAAGCATTGTAGTCGCCGTTACGAACTCGGATCGAGTCAGCGCGATTGCCCCATCCCTGATCGTTTAAGTTTGGTGAGCCGCTTTGATAGAGGTAGGCGCCACTGTAGTTTTCGTTCTCGTAGAGAACGTAGGAATATTGACCAATGACTCTAGCTGATTCAATATTGTCATGGAAGAGTCCATTCGTCGCAGCGCCCAGATCGGGCAGATCAATAGTCAAGGGGGTCACAAAATGATACCCCGCGTAATTTGGGTCTGTAAACAGATCGACGCCATTGCTTTGTGGTGGAGGCGGAGGGTTGGCAGGGCAGGTATAGTTTTTTGTAATATGGGGGTTGGAGTAATGCTCGCTATAAATCCACTGGTTATTAGCGTTGTCCCACACTTCCATGCCTAGTTCAATATCTCCGTTGGGAACACTGGCAGCGCACATGTCCCAATTAAAGGAATAAGGTGAAGAATAGCTAATGCCAATGCCGCGCCAAGTCCCGCTCCACTTGGCGCTAAAGCGCACCTCACGCACACCACTGCCCCCCGAGTTATCACTGGCGTTCACGCTGATAGTGACTGACGAAGCCGAAATGGTTGTACCATTGGCTGGTGCTGTGAAGTAACCTGACGGTGGGGTGGTGTCATTGGGCGGCGGTGGAGGGTCACAAACAGATACGGCCTGCGTCCCGGCCGGGGGAAAACAGGCACTAGGGGCCGTTAGCTCATAGGCTGTCACTTGATCATTGATCCCCGTGCCGTTATTGAATGTATCATTATCCAGATTGTTGTCGGACGCCGAAAATACTTTCCAACCCCCATTTCGTCCAAAGTGCTCAAATAGCTTGATGCTGAACCCGGCATAGACGCGCACGGATGAGGCGCGATCATTGAACCAAGGCTGAAGATCACAACAATTCTGGATTGCGTCGAGACTTGTCAATCGTACAGCTGGGCCCCGGTAATCTGCATCCCAGTACAGGACCACTGCATAAGATGTCGGAGGGTAATTATTGGAGATCTGTGTCACGCCGGCATTGAATGTCACTGGAATGATATGTCCCGAAGGCCACGGTGCATAATCGGGATCAGTTTCTGTTACACCAATCTTGTCGCTACGCATCCAATCCGAAACCATAAAGTGAAGGTGGTCGCCCGTAGACCAACCGGTTGTTCCTTCTTGTCCGATAACGGTGCCTGTGACCACTTGCTTGCCGGGCCAAATGTCGTTGGGGACACTATAGGGGGCCAGATGATAATACCATGAGAATTCATTGGCACTATGTTGAATAATCACTACATTGGCTTTGCCCGCACAACTCGAGTCGTCACAACCTGTATGTGAACTGTTTTCTTTTACATACGCTACGGTCCCCGATTTGGCGGCTACGATATAGCCGGATTTATTGACGTTGGCATTGTTTGTACCCGCTGTGCTTCCTTCCCACAAATTGAAGTCATAGTTGTTTCCATTGGGGTTAGTCGTACCGTTTTCATCGTGCCGCCGAACCAGTGTGCCTCCCCAGCCACCCGCCCAGGGCAATTCATAGCCTGTCGCTGTCGCAACGCCCTGAGGTTGATTGGTCCCACTAGGGAAATGGAGTCGATCTTTAATTTCATCGGAGAGTAATTGAGAGTCCAGCATGGTAAGCCAAGCATTGTATTGAGACGTATTCCTCTCGAGGGGCAAACTCACTTGCCAAGTACCATCGACCATGTGTGCCAACGCCACACTAGGTTGAGTGGGCAACTCTCGTCCCGTTTGGCGGCTGATGTAGCCGAGATAGCCTACGGCCCATCCGTTTGTTTGCCCTAAAGTCAACAACTTGATAAGTGCTTCAGGATTAGATTGGTTATACTCAGCAATCGCTACTTCAAATGCGGAACGCGCATCACCTGCCGTTTGAAAAGCGGCAATCGTAGGCGGTCCACTTGTAATTACCACAGCACATACAATGAGTAGAGACATGAGGCCTGAAAGCGAACGTCGATAAATAGACATTGAATTCCCCCGTTTGATGGGATGATTTTCTCGGCGCCTGCACCGCGAGCGAGCATGCCTGATGAAGGCTCCCGCCGTGTAGGACATACTCATCAGTATGGGGGAAAACAGGATTCGTTGTCAATAGATTTGTTCAAATGCACACGCTTCCTCCATCATTCCTCAATACTTTCCAAAGGCTTCTGTCCACTTTGGGGGGATCCGCCATGATCACTGGCCGTATTGTGCTAAGTGCAATCTAGTAAATTCTGCGCAATGTGGATGGTTACGTCATACCTGCGCACGCGGCTGCCATAGCGGCAAAGACTGGAGATTTTGGGTTCTAACCCCGCTGCAAGATACAGCGAGGCAGAACTCGTTGTCTGAGATCAGCAAAAACGATCAGCAACAACAGAAAGGCACGGTTCAGAGGGCTTCGACCTCACATTTTTGTTGTTGCTGACACGCCCCAATATGGATGGAGATTAATGGCCATCTCGGCTGGTCAACGTGGCCGCGCCCCATTGCCGCAGCGCCGCCCACAACTGATCCGTCCCGATGCCGGCTGTGGCTCTGGCATACTGCTGCGTTATCCGATCGACCGACACGCCTCCAGCAACTTGGGCGTGCCATCAGGTCCGAATGCATCAACCTGGTGATTGACAACTTCACTTCTTGATCAGCGGCAGATACACCGAAATCTTTGCCACGAAGCTGTATTCCACACTCTGGAAAATATTGCCACTGCGATCGGTATGCGTAGCGCGATAGTAATAACGCGTCCCCGGCGTCAGGCCAGTCAGGGTGAATTCGTGCAGCCTATAATACAGTGTGTCGGTTATGGTCTGTGCATATACGCCAGGCTGTATGCCATAGCTGAAGATCGTCGTAGCGAATTCATTGGTGAACCACGTGATGGTTGCGTTGCTCCCGCTGGATGAAACGCTGGGTGGAGGCGTGACAATGAACGGCGGTACTGTGTCGCCAATCATCGCCAAGGGATAGGCGAATGAATAGTCGCGATTGGCGTTAGCATACTGCATCACGAACCGATCGCCTACCTGCGCCATCAGCGAAGTTAGTGTACTCGAAATCGGTGGAATGCTGTAGTAGCGAATTCCATTTGCATGCTGCACGACGAAACGCGGTGGCACGTTGCCGATCAGCGTGATCAGCTGCGACGACACGGTGGTCGACACGTAAGCCACGGCGTCGGCGTTACTGATGATGAAGCCCGTGGTCTGCCCTTGGGCTGTCGTTGGCACAAGCAGCACCACGCCGAGCAACAACAAGATCGCAACCACAAGAGTGAGGACGAGCTTGGCGTTCATCATGGCACCCGGTATATAAGGATTAGAACACCTTCGTCATCAACTGCGATTGTGTGCGGTACATCCGGCAAAAACTGCGAAGCAGATATGGAGCCATAGTTCATAGTCTCGCACTGCCATCCCTCGAATAACGAGACACCATCGAGCTTGAAGTAGGTCGTGTTAGGACAGCCTCGATTCCGTAACGCCCACCCCCGTTCAAAATAGCCATAGCTCGACGGGATCTGAATAGTGAAATCATTCCCATTTCCGCTATCCTCCAGAACAAGCAGCAGATGTGTTGCATTTGGGTAGCGAAAGTCATAATAGGACGCCTCAGTAAACGGCGCACCGACGGCCCCCGCAATAATTGCAACAACGGTCTTGAGTCGAGTTGAATTGATTGTCACGTTGTACATATCAATAATCTTGCTGACAGGATCGGGACGCAGATAATAAGCAAGTATCCAGCCAGTAGTGTGGACGTAAACATGCACATCATAATTCTCATCGTGATTAGGTACTGCCACTGACCCAATGATGTAGTCTGCTGTCTCTGTTTCAATAGTGCGAAACTGGCTGCGTACCTGGCTCAGCGTAATTGCATCTGGCGATTTGTAGTATGCCGAGATCCCTGCTTCTTGATCGAGATATGCGCCCAGATCAAAATCAGTTGGCTGTTCCTGCGCATATGCTATATGGACAAACGGGGGCGCTTCCAATCGGAGAGACTGCTCTACGCTCACCAATGGTTCAAGAGTCGAGATCGGCCCTGGCATCAACATCATGCCCGTGATAACGGCGGTGATCGACAATGCGCGAATCCATGAGTAAGTTTTCACGTGGTGTTCTCCTGAAGTTAAGATCTACGGACTTACCGTCACAGGCCAAATCCAAACCGTTTTCAACGGCCCGGTACCTGAGGCAGCAGAGTATGAGCCAGCAAAATCAACCCCGGCTAAATATTCACCATCGGGACTCCAAGCGACCCAATGGAGGTTTACATCCTTTTGATTTACGCTAACAATCTCAGTCCCCTTATTTGCGTTATACACTGTGCCTCCTACTGCTAGATGTACACTATCAGGATGCCAAGCAATTCCGCTAAGAGCATTACTTCGATTTGTTTTGAAGCGAATTACTTCTTTACCAGTCTGGGCATTTAATACCTGGATAGATGCGTCTAGCCCGACAAACCGCAGAGCCAGCCACTTGCCATCTACACTTAATGCCATGTCTTTCGGCGTACTCTTCGTATCCGCGATCTCATTTATCAGATTGTATGTCTTGGCATCCCATATCAGCACTTTCTTTCTATTGGATCCACTTAGAGCGAGCAATCTTGTGCCATCTGGACTCCATCTCACTTGCCACATCTGTTGGCTATACACATCCCCTGTTCCTGCCTGCGCAGCCAATTCTTTGCCAGTTTTTGCATCCCATATCCGAACCGTAGAATCACCGGCGCTCGCTGTCGCTAGAAATTCTCCATCCGGACTCCAAGCAATATCGCGTATAGCCCAACCTGTACTATCGCTATGTCCTTCTAGTTTGATAATGGGTTCACCTGTATCTACGTTCCACACAATTGCTGCATTGTCATGGCTAGATGAAGCAAGCCGGTCTCCATCAGGGCTCCATGCTAGACCGGAAATATAATCCTGATGCCCTTTTAAGGTAATCAAGATTTTGCCTGTTGCAGAATCAAGCACAAGCACATTGCTGGGTGCGCTATATCCGCCCTTCCCCATGTCAGTACCCAGAGCTAATCGCTTACTGTCAGGACTCCAACTAACGGTCGTGATTTCGCAATAATCGCCCTCGTTGCATTCGTAGATCTGCTTAGCTGGTTGAGATACGTGCGCCGGAGTTGGCGTGTGACTGCTGACTGATCCGATCTGAAAACACCAATATGAAACTTCAGTTGGTAGCATCACCGGCCCACCCAGAACCACGCAATAAATTCCATCAGGTAGAACTTCACTACGCGGTTGAATCTCGTGGACTTCATTTTTGACAGAGAGGGTAGAGAATCCCAGATCGCGTTTGCTCATCCCTTGCACCTCAAAAAACTGAAGGTGCCGAATATCTTCGCCCGGCAGGTAAACGAGGATAGCAGGTTGAGTTTTATTTGTACGGGGAAGATCTTGTTGCTGCGGGGCACCGCGCCCACGCAGCAGTTCAATCGAGCCAGATTTGAGATAAACCCCTGGCCTTATAGAGTTGGCATGTTCTGAAGCAGATGATGTAGGTTGCTTTGGAAATGTCCGCTCAGCAGATGGCGGCAGCGGCGTAGCAGAATTTCCACAAGCCGTCATAACAAAACCAAAGGCAACTAGGATAATTAAATGCAAATAGCGGTTCATCGTTGACTCCTGTGGTACTCCAGAGTATTGAGCGTCACGTCGCGTGAAACAAACATTTGTAAGAGGCAGAATGCTTTTGCTCCAACCTCTAGGCGTATCTCTTGTCCTTTTCCACGTAGAAGGATCCACTGGCTTACACGAGTAAACTGCTCGACACACAGTTGTGCACAGCCAGTGGTGAGAGCTTTACATTGCCTTCAAACTGAACAGGCTGAATAACCAGTTTCACATGCCCCAGTCAACCTTGCATGAAAACCTTTATCATCAGGTATAATGCCATTTGCCCAGCCAAACCGCCAAAAAACTGCCAATATCCGGCAACGTCATTCCATTCATTCACGACGATGACACAATCGCCTCGCACCAAATGGGACGCTCTCTCGCGCCGCTCCATGGCCACAGCCCTGCGCGCCTGGCACGACTTACCTCGGCTGGGCGAACATCCGCTTGTTCAACTCGACATCGTCGAGCATTGTTATCACCAGTCCCACTATCGTGACGGTACCGGCGGCTACGGCTTAGCCTTACGCCAGGTATTGCGCGAAACGATTGATCTACTACGGCCCGATCGCGGCGCGCCGAATCCCCAAGATCGCCAGTGGTTTCCCTACCTTATCTTGCTCGAACAAGATGTGAGTGGCCGCAGTCGCGCTGCCTTGATGGCGCTGCTGGGCACCAACGGCTTACCTGAACGCACTTACGATCACCTTCGCGCCGAAGCGATCGATCGCCTGGTCAACCTGCTGCGTGAACGGGAATTGGAGATGTCACGCCCAATCGACTCAAGCGCGTCCCGGCGATATCAGCATGTCGATTGGGGTGACGCGCCCCACGTTTCTGCTTTTCACGGTCGTCAGGCCGAGCTCGCTCAGATCGAAGGCTGGCTCAACCAGCGACCGACTCGCTTGATTAGCGTGCTGGGTCTGGGCGGCGTCGGTAAGACGGCCCTGGCGGCGCAACTCATTCGCTTAACCGCGGCGCGCTTCGAGCGTGTGATCTGGCGCTCACTGCGCAATGCGCCGCCGCTCGCCGAACTGCTGGCCGATGTCGCGCAGACGATGAGCAATCAGGCTGAAGTCGAACTGCCAGCCAGCCTTGACGATCGCCTCGCCCTGGTGTTTGAGTTATTACAGGCACAGCGCTGCCTCCTGATGTTGGACAACCTTGAGACGATCCTGCGCGCTGGGACGATCGAGTGTGAATATCGATCGGGTCACGCCGAGTACGGCGAGTTTCTACGCCGCGTGATCGAGTTGCCCCATCGTAGTTGTGTCATTATTACGAGCCGCGAGACACCGCCCGAAGTCGCCGCGCGGAAGGACGCGCGTGGCACTCTATGGGTGCAACCCCTACAAGGTCTGACGCTGAATGAGTGTCGTGATCTCTTAAAGGAAGCGACT
>JAUQXC010000419.1 GCA_030834825.1 Thermoflexales bacterium | reverse complement strand
GCCCTTCGTTCTGATTAATCACTTCCCGTTTCGCCGGGACTTGGTCCGATTGTGGTGGATTCCCCGTTTTTCACTGTGGTGCGGTACCTGCTGCACCGAAGACTGGCACACCCGTTTCCCGGTATCGATCGCTGTGTATGGCCACTTGCATCTCCGGAGCACTTACTTTCGAGACCGGGTACGTTTCGAAGAGGTATCGCTTGGCTACCCTAGCAACTGGGATCATCAAAGCGGCATGCGGCCCTATCTGCGCGAGATCCTCCCCGGACGCGGCATGGTATCGAGCTGACAAAGAGGTGGAATGATTACACCTAAGGTGAATTCAGGGATCCTATTACTCAAACCAGTTACGCGGCCACGTCTGCGCTTATTTTGTTTTCCCTACGCGGGCGGCAGCGCGACAGTTTATCGCTCATGGTCCGCGGATTTGCCTGCTGATATTGAAGTCTATTCCCTCCAGATTCCGCGCCGGGAAGGGCGACCGTGGGAACCACTCTTCAACCGCTTGGAACCTTTGATACAGGTTTTGGCCCAAATGCTTCGGCCTTATTTGAACGGGCCCTATGCCTTTTTTGGCCATAGCGTAGGCGCGTTGATCAGCTATGAACTAGTTCGAACTCTAGTTCGGCAGCATAACCCCGCTCCGGTTCACTTATTCGTTTCCGGCCGCTCTGCGCCACAGATCCAAAGTGCTTGCCGGCTCCTTCACCAGTTAAGCGACGCAGAGTTGATGCAGGAAATACAGCGGCTCAACGGCACACCGGGTGAAGTGCTAAACAATGCCGAAGTCATGGCCTTATTTCTGCCGGCCTTGCGAGCGGACATTGCCATCAACGAGACCTACGTTTATACCCCTGGGCGACCACTCGCGTGCCCTATCTCGGCTTTTGGTGGAATGCAGGATAGCATGGTGAGCCGTGAAAGTCTAACGGCTTGGCGCGATCAAACATGTGGCCTCTTTTCTTTGCGGATGTTCCCCGGCGATCACTTTTTCTTGCATAGCAGACAAGGGGCGCTCTTGCACGCCCTTAGCGGGGATCTCGCCCAATCTCTGAGCGCCTAACGTAGCCGCCAGAAGGCTTTATTGCCAGACTCCCCCAATCACGCCCCTAGTCTGCAGTCTAGGGAAAAACCCGACTTCACGCTATTGCCCCGGCGTGAATTACCACATATGCTAGGCTAGGCGTCCTCATGAATGGTGTTCTCTGGCCTCTGCCGGAAGGTGCCCTTTTCATTAAGGACGCGGCTGCGCAGTTGCCTAAGCGCATCTTCTTTTTCGCGCTGCTCTGACCGAGTGTTATCCTCTAACATCATCCCGTTAAGGTGGGGTTGGACAGGATCCAGATTCTTCTCCAAGAAAGTATAGGCCTGAGTAGCGAAACTACACTTTTCTAAGCTGATGAAGGGACAAAATGAAACGCACACACAAGCGACTAATCCGCATGGGGAGCGTGCCGGTAATTGCGATTGTGTTATTAGTGGCCGGAGGAATATGGTTTGTGCGTCGTCCCTGGCCGGAAGAGAATGGCACATTAACTGTGCCGGGACTTTTCTCGTCGGTCAAGGTGATTCGAGACCAATGGGGGGTGCCCCAAATCTATGCCCAGAACGACCATGATCTGATTTTTGCTCAGGGGTACGTCCATGCCCAAGATCGATTGTGGCAAATGGAGATGACCCGGCGAATGGGCCAGGGAACTCTCAGCGCCGCTTTAGGTAAAACGACGATTGAGGCCGACGTCTATATGCGGACTTTAGGCTTGCGCCAAGTTGCCGAGCGGACCTGGGAAACGATACCGGACGAAGATCGCTCCTTGTTGGAGGCTTATGTGGCAGGCGTGAACGCCTATATTGATAGTCATCGTGATCGCTTGCCTCTAGAATTTACCTTAGTGGGAGTTAAGCCGGATCACTGGACACCAATCGATGGCCTAATGGCCGGGGGTACGCTGGCCTCGCATTTGAGCGGCAACAACTATGTGCGTGAATTAATACGGGCACGACTCATTTCCCAGTTGGGCGTGGACACGGCCATGCTGCTTTTCCCTGCCTCGCGAGGAAACGAGGCGATTATCGTTCCACCTGAGATCAAAAACTATGCAGGGATAAGCGGGGTGCAGAGTGAAAGTCTGGCCGTTGTGAGCGAATGGCTGGGCGACCCCGCTGAAGCCTGGGGAAGTAATGGCTGGGCTGTTAGCGGGAGCCGTACAGCTACCGGTGCGCCTCTCTTGGTGAATGATTTGCATCACAGCTTGCAAATGCCCGCCTTGGCCTATGCCAACGGATTACACGGCGGTCACTTTGATTGTGTCGGTTTTACACTTCCGGGCATGCCGTTCGTACTGGTTGGACACAATCAGCATATTGCCTGGACGGTGACCAATCTAGCCGGCGATGTTCAGGATGTTTATCTGGAAAAGCTGGACGACCCCCAAAATCCTAAGCAATATGAGTTTGAAGGCAAGTGGTATGACCTGGACATTAGACATGACACCCTTCTCGTGAAGAACAGTGAGCCGGTCAATTTTGACATTCTTTCTACCCGGCATGGGCCGTTGTCCAATCGGATTGTGGGAAGACCGGAGGCAGACCCGCTGTCGATTCACTGGACTTTCAGTGAGAGCGTTTTGCCGATCAAGGCTATGATTGACGTGAATTGGGCTACCAATTGGGATGAGTTTCGTGACGCGCTCCGCGATTGGCATGTTCCCAGCCAGAACTGGGTCTATGCGGATGTACAAGGCAATATTGGCTACCAGGCAGCTGGAGATATTCCCATTCGTACCCCGCAGCATCAGGGGTTCTTGCCGGTGCCCGGTTGGACAGGAGAGTATGAGTGGCAGGGCTTTATTCCGTTTGACCAGCTGCCCAGTACTTTTAACCCTCCGCAAGGCTTTGTTGTCACGGCCAATAACAAGGTGGTGTCGGATGATTATCCCTATTACCTGTCCTCAGACTGGGATCCCGGTTATCGCGCGAAGCGCATTACGGATTTGCTGACCGACAATCAGCACGTCACCATTACGGATGCCACCAAGATTCAGCTACAAACCTACTCGCTGCCAGCCCAGGCTCTACGACCTTATCTACTGGCCCTGGACCCCGGCGACAATATCCAAGCCCAGGCCCTGGCCGCCGTCAAGGCCTGGGATCTGTTTTACACAACCGACAGCATCGGCGCTTCAATTTACGAAGCGTGGTACTCCTGCCTGCTGAAAAATACTGTTGGCGACGAGCTAGGCCCGGATCTCATGAAAGAGTATATGCCTGAGCTGTATCGATCCCATGGAGGCATGTTGCTTTCCTCGATGATGCAGCTCATGGCCGATCCCCATCATCCCCTGTTTGATGACGTTAACACCCCCGGCGTCGAATCCCGCGCTGACATGATTGCCCGTAGCTGGGCTGATGCCGTCAACTTATTGAGCACACGCTATGGCACGGATATCAACGGTTGGCAATGGGGGCACAGGCACACGATCACTTTTGTGCATACGCCCTTCGGCCAGAGTGGCATTGCCCCCGTGGAAGCCCTCTTCAACAGCCGGACCTTTGCCATGCCCGGGTCGAGCCTTTCAGTGAATGCCGGCGCCTATCGCTGGAACAATCTTTTTGCCGTCTATTACGGCACGCTCGAGCGAACCGTGATGGATTTGAGCAGCTGGAACAATATGCTGGCAGTTAACAGTACCGGACAGAGCGGACAAGTTTTCCATCCGCATCGTGACGATCAGATCCCCCTGTGGCAAAACGGGGAATATTACCCCGTGCCTTTTGAGGCCAATGTCGTAGAGGCCAACGCTCGTGGCGTCTTGACTCTGACGTCGCCATAATATGGGAAGAAGTTCATGACCGACAACCGTGCTGAACCGACTGAGTACCGGTCGACTGCTGAGCAAAGAATCCTGCTGGCCCGCTTGCTGGCAGGAGAAATTCACGAGCAGAATTTCTTTCCATTATCTTATGCGCAGGAGAGGCTCTGGTATCTCGATCGAGCGCCTAACAGCCCGCCGTATAACATGCTGCGGCCAGCTCATTTGATCGGAAAGCTGGACGTGCTGGTCCTACAGCAAAGTATTAATGAAGTGGTGCGCCGTCAGGGAAGCTTGCGTACCACTTTTGCCGCCGTGCGAGGCCAACCCGTCCAGATGGTCACCCCTACGCTGACGGTAATGTTACCCATGATTGATCTGCAAGATTGTCCAGCCGAGAAACGAGAAGCGGAAGTGTACCGACTAGCGATTGCCGAGTGGCAACGTGAGTTTAATCTGGTTCGCGGCCCTTTATTTCGAGCGACATTGTTGCGACTAGGACCGGAGGAGCATATCTTGCTCTTGGGGATGCGGTACATCATCTCCGATGGCTGGTCATGGGAAGTGTTCATCAAAGAAACCGGGGCGTTTTACCAGGCGCTTGTTTCGGGGACGTCTGTGTCGCTACCGAAATTGCCTTTGCAGTATGCTGACTATTCCAGTTGGCAACGCGAGTGGTTGCAGGGCGAAAGACTGGAAGAGCAACTTGCCTACTGGAAAGAGCAACTGCGGGATGCTCCCCCCAGATTAAATTTGCCGACCGATTGGCCGCGTCCTCCGGTGCAAAATTACTCGGGCCAGTGGCAAGTGCGGATGTTACCAGAGCGCCTCGTTAAATCGCTCAAAGCCTTGAGCGAACAGGAAGAAGTGACCCTGTTCATGACACTGTTGGGGGCGTTCAAGATCGTGCTGTTTCAGTATACGGACCAGGCAGACATTTTAGTGGGCACACCCCTTGCTGGTCGCAACCGCGCCGAGCTGGCCGCATTGATCGGCTCATTTGTCAATATTTTGGTGCTGCGAACTAATCTCTCAGGAAATCCCAGCTTCCGCGAGTTACTAAAACGCATGCGGGAGGTCATTGTGAAAGCCTACGCGCACCAAGACCTGCCGCTCGGAATATTGTTTAAAGAACTAAAGATTAAACGTGAGCCGGGGCGTTCGCCGTTGTTTCAAGTATTTGTTAATATGCTTACTTTCCAGCACGAACAGGTCGAGTTCTCTGATCTGCGTGTGGAACCCTTGCCTTTGCCCTACGTTGAAGCGCGCTTCGACTTTCAACTAAATCTTCAAGAACGAGGCGATCAATTCCAAGTTGAGCTAGTATACAACCACCACTTATTCAAGTCCGAGCGGATCATCCGTTTGCTGGAGCAGTATCAAGCCGTGCTGGAACAGGTCGTGGCCAATCCTGAATGCCCAATCGCTGATCTGCCGTTCCCGGCGGATCTGAGTCATCCGCACTTTCGCGAGGGGCAGGATGTTTCTTCAATTGAACTTCAACCTGTTACTGTACGACGCCAGCCACAGGGAAGCCGTGGTCCATTCTCAGGATTGTTGCCAATGCAGACCGGCAAATCAGATGATCATCCGCTTTTTTTGATCCCTCCGGCAGGTGGCAGCAGTTTGTGTTACACCAGTTTAACCCGCTATCTGGGAAGTGATCTGCCGGTTTATGGGTTGCAAGCCCAAGGCTTGGATGGCAAACAGGATTTGCTTGTTCAAGTAGAAGCAATGGCAAGTTCTTATCTGGAGTTGATCCGGTCCATACAGCCTCAAGGACCTTATCAGTTGGGGGGGTGGTCGTTTGGGGGAATTGTTGCATTTGAGATGGCCCAACATCTCCAGGCAGAAGGCCAGCGGGTAGCTCTGTTGGCCCTTATCGACAGTCAGGCGCCGGCAGGCGAAAAGGAACCAGACCTGGACGAATCTACTTACTTGGGGCTGTTGGCATTGGGCTGGGGGATGTCAGTGGAACAGCTGGCCTCTAAGCGCGAACGCATTGCCCGGCTGGAACCAGTGGAACAATTGGCGAGCCTGGTAGAAGAAGCCACCCAAAGTGGCGTTCTTCCCCTGAATGTAACGTTGGAACAAATTCGACGGCAGCTTCACTTACTCAAAACCAACATTCGAGCGGGGAGACGTTACGTTCCACGCCCTTATCCGGGAGCAATAATAGGGTTCACCGCTAGTACGCCTGCTGCTAGCTTAGCAGGCGTGGAACATTTGGGGTGGGGGGCCTGGGCTACTCAAGGAATGACGACGCATACCATTCCAGGCACTCATTTTACGATTTTACGCGAACCTCAGGTGCAGGTTTTAGCTGAAAAACTCAAGCACTATTTGTGCGCACCGAAAGGAGCCGGAGACTGAGCAATGAACCAGACGGCACACTCAGCTACCATACGTGGACCACGTGCTTTTGGTGCGATTTGGTTCGGGCAACTTACTTCGCTGTTTGGATCGGGCCTGACCAGCTTTGGATTGGGCGTATGGGTTTATCAACTCACGGGATCGGCCACCCAGTATGCGCTCATCACCTTTTTTACGATCATGCCAAGTCTGGTCATCTCGCCGTTAGCCGGCGCTTTGGTGGACCGTTGGGATCGGCGTTGGGCGATGATTATCAGCGATCTGGGCGCAGGCCTCTGCACGTTGATTATTGCTTTGCTGCTGATGGCTAATCGACTCGAGGTCTGGCACATTTATCTGACTATGACGGCCAGTTCGATCTTTAGCGCATTTCGCTGGTCGGCTTATTCGGCCTCAACCGTTTTACTCGTGCCTAAAGCCCAAATGGGCCGGGCCAGTGGCATGGTGCAGCTGGGCGAATCGGTGCAATTGGTCGTTTCGCCGATTGCGGCCGGCATGTTGATCTCGACGATCAAGATAGAGGGCGTGATCTTAATTGACTTCGTGACCTTTCTCTTTGCCGTTGTTTCACTGCTGCTCGTCCAGATTCCCAAGCCGGAAATGACCACTGCCGGGCAGACCAGCAAAGGATCCTTGCGACAGGAAACGGCCTATGGCTGGACCTATATTCGCACCCGGCCGGGTCTGCTGGGCTTACTGCTGTTTTTGGCTGCCACCAATTTCGCCGTGGGTTTCGCGCAGGTTTTATTTACACCCTTGATACTGAGTTTTGCCTCCCCGGAAGTGCTCGGCACAGTCATGTCCTTTGGCGGCGTCGGCATGTTACTGGGAGGCCTAATCATGAGTGCTTGGGGGGGGCCGCGCCGGCGTATTTACGGTGTGCTCGTCCCGTTTCTATTACTCAGTCTCCTGTTCATTCTGGGTGGACTACAGCCCAATGCGGTACTGATAGCCATCGTTGCCTTCTGCTTCTTTTTCTGCTTTTCCGTCATCGTCAGTTCCGTCCAGGCCATTTGGCAAATCAAAGTGGCTCCTGATGTCCAGGGACGCGTTTTTGGTGTACGGCGGGCTGTAGCGTTATCCATGCGACCACTTTCCTTTATCCTGGCCGGGCCGCTGATCGATCAGGTATTCGATCCGTTACTGGCTAAGGGCGGGCCTTTGGCTGACAGCGTGGGACGGCTTATTGGTGTGGGGCCGGGGCGCGGCATTGGGTTATTTTTCATGGTGTTAGGCGTGGCGCTCATCCCCCTTGTCATCAGCGGGTGGTTAAATGCGCGCTTGCGATTAGTCGAGGACGAACTCCCCGATGCCATTGTCGCTGAGGCAGGCACTGCCGTGAGTGAAGTGGAGACTGTTGCGAGTGAAGCAATCGTGTAAGGTCAATTTTAAGGGAAGCTGATGTCACCTAACCCACGTTGGCGCAAAGTGTTAAGCGATCTCTGGCTTAACAAGACACGTACCTGCTTAGTGGTGCTCTCCATGACGGTTGGCATTTTCGCGGTCGGCATGATCGCTGGCACTTGGGTAATTTTATCCAGGGAAGTAAACGGATCTTGGAACGCGATTAATCCTTCTAGTGTCAGGCTCTATATCCCCTCTTTTGACGATGATTTTTTAGATCATGTACTTCACCTGCAAGGTGTGGGCGAAGTGCAAGGAGAACGGCGGATTGTCACCCGCATCCAGATGGCTTCGGGCGAATCACTACCGCTGTGGCTTTTTACCTATGACTATGACAATATCCGGATTAATACCCTTACGCCAGAACGTGGAGCATGGCCGCCGCCTGATCATGAAATATTAATCGAGCGCATGGCCCTGGGGTTGATCAAATCGAATCCGGGCGATACCGTGTCCGTTGAGATGCCAGACGGCAAACAACGCCAGCTAAAAATAGCGGGAACGGTCCATGACTCGTTTTGGTTCCCGGCGCCCCTTTACCGTGTGGTCTACGGCTATGTCAGTCCTCATACCTTTGAATCACTGGGCGGGCCAGACGGTTATAGCGTTTTGAATATCGTGGTCGCCGATGACAAGCTGAATAAAGACCATGCCCAGCAAGTTGCGAACAGAGTGCGAGATAAAGTGGAGAAAGATGGCTATACCGTCGAACAGGTCATCGTTCCCACACCGGGCGAAAATCCGGCGACGCCCATCATTAATGCGATCCTATTGGTCTTGGCTGTGCTCAGTGTCTTGTCCCTGCTCTTAAGCGGGTTTCTGGTTACCAACACGATCTCAGCCTTACTCACCCAACAAGTTAAACAGATCGGCGTGATGAAGGCGATCGGCGCTCGCCCTTATCAAATGATGGGCATGTATCTGGTTTTGGTAATGGGGTTTGGATTGCTGGCATTGTTGATCGGTCTTCCCGCAGGGATGCTGGGAGCCCGATCACTCTCTCGCTTTATTGCCACGGTTATCAACGTCGATATTGTCAGTTACAACATTACCCCCGGGGTTGTGGCTAGCCAGGTGGCAATTGGCCTAATAGTGCCATTCTTAGCGGCATTTTTTCCAGTCCTTTCCGGTACACGTCTCACCGTGCGCGAGGCCATCAGCCTGCAAGGCATAGGCCCAGGTCAGTTGGGTATCGGCCTCGTTGACCGAGGGGTAAGACATATCAGCCAACTATTACCGCTGCGCTCACGCCCCCTTTTGCTTTCCTTCCGCAATCTATTTCGTCATAAAGGGCGACTGACCCTGACCCTCGTGGCCTTGATTTTGGGTAGCGCCATTTTTATCGCCGTTTTCAGCGTACGCGCTTCGGTAGAGCAGACGTTGGATGAGGCTTTGCAAGCCATGCATTATGATCTCGAAATAACCTTTCGCCAGCCCTATCCAGCTGCTCGCATAGCACGGGCTGTCTTGAGCGTGCCGGGAGTAGTCACGGCAGAAAGCT
>JAUQXC010000418.1 GCA_030834825.1 Thermoflexales bacterium | reverse complement strand
CGTCGGCCTTGAAGCGATCGACATACGTCGGCCCGGCGCTGCTGTGCGCGACGATGTAGACGGCGTAATCAGTCAGCTGCTTGGGATCGAGGCCGTGTTGTAGGGCAATGCAGCGCGCATAGTGATCGAAGACCTTGGCGGCAAACAACCGGGCCGATCGCAGTTGAATACGATCCCAGCCGCTGTTGTAAGCCAGCACTGCCAGCGTGATGCGTCCCTGTGCCTGCCGGGTGATCTCATTTAGCGTGTTCGTGCCCCATTGCAGATTCGCTTCCGGGTCCAGCAGTGTGCGTGTGTGCGGTCGCCATGTGAAGCCGCGCTCATATGGCATGATCTGCATCAGTCCGACGGCGCCCGCGCGGCTGATCAGGCGCGGATTGCCTTTGGATTCCTCTTCGATCAAGGCCGCCACAAAATTGGGATCGAGGCCGTTGTTGGTGGCGTGCTCTGTAATGAGATCCGCCCACTGCGCAATGCCGGACCGCCAGTAGGAGCACAGCCCGGCGTCCCCGGCCTGGGTGGAAAGGGGAGTGGCTAAACCCACTACTGTCGTCACGATTAAAAGGGCTAACGTGACTCGTAAACCTGGTTTCATGGCGCAATAGTCTACCACAAAACGCTAAACTTGGCAGGTCTTCAAGATTTGTCAGATTTGTGCGTAAGCCGCCACCACACTCCTACGGGATAACCCATCATCTTGGCGATATCGCCTGCCACGCGGATGAGGGGCACCCACCCGATCGCCCGGAGCCGGCCCGATCGGCTTAAGCTGCGCAGCGCGGGGCCTAAGCGTTGATAAGGCCGCTTGAGGTACAACAGCGCGCCGATCACATACAGCGCTAAAAACCAGGGCTGGACTAGGCTGAGGAGGGCGATGCCGGGCAAGCCAACGAGGTACGTGCCATAGCGAATGAGATGGCGCTTCAACCACAAGTTCGCTTTGCCGTCGCCACGCGCGTAGAGATAGTATTGCCTGAAGAACGACCTCAGCGAGCCACGCGGCTTGAAGTAGACCAGCGCTTCCGGCACAAAGGCAAACGGTCGATACTTTTCGAGCAACGCGAAGTCGAAGACCAAATCCTCGCAATAGTCCAGCCATTCGGGGTAGCCGCCGACCGCCTGCCACGCAGCTTTCGTAAACGCGATACTGCGGCTGGAGGGCAGGAACTTCTCCGGCTGCACATCGGCCAGCTGGGGCAGCACGGTTGCGCCCATCGCCACTTCATAGGGGGTGTGCACGTCAGGCAAAAAGAAACCGGCGGCGACATTGTGGCGCAAGATGGCATCTTGCGCTACTAACCTGTCCAGCCACTGCGGATCGAGCCTGACTCCCGCATCCGTGGAGGCGATCACCTCGCCGGTAGTTGCGGCGATGGCGGCATTGCGGCCTTGCGCGATGTTGCAGCCGGGCCGCTCGATCACCCGGACTGGAAAACGCCGCTCACCACGCAGCAGCTCGATCGTGTTGTCGGTTGAGCCGCCATCGCAAATGATCACTTCATCGGGCCGGCGGACCTGCGCCGCGATCGAATCGAGCAGGGCGGGCAGGCTGCGTGCTTCGTTGAGAACAGTGACGATGAGGGAGATTTTCATAGGCAAAACGTCACTGCGAGGAGGCCGGAGGCCGACGAAGCAATCTCAGGACACGGAGACTGAGATTGCTTCGCTTCGCTCGCAATGACTGTTAGGAGAGCACGGGAATGATCATCGGACGGCGTTTCGTCTCGTGATAGACGTACTCGCTCAGCTTGTCCTTGATGCGATCTTGCAGTGCTTTATCCGTCAGCGAGGGATCACTACTCAGCCGGGTCACGACCTCGGTCGCGCCGCTGAGCACGTCTTCGCCGTCTTCAGGATGGATGAAACCCTTGCTGATGATCTCCGGCAGATCGATCAACTCGCCCGTATCGGGATCACGATGCAGGATGGCGATGATAAACCCATCGCGGCCCAGCACCTCGCGTTCACGCAGCACCGCCGGGCCAATGTCGCCCACGCCCGATCCGTCAATGTACACGTATCCGCCGGGCACGCGCTCGCCGATGCGTCCTTCGCCCTCGTGGAATTCGACAGTGTAGCCGTTCTCAAGCACGAAGATGTTTTGCGGCGCAACCCCCACCTGACGCGCCAAGGCTTCGTGTGCGCGCAAATGGCGCAGCTCGCCGTGAATGGGAATGAAATAGTCGGGCCGGACCAGGTTGAGCATGAGTTTCTGTTCTTCCTGGGAGGCGTGCCCGGAAACGTGCACCTGGGCGATCGGGTCGTACAACACATTCGCGCCGCGTTGGAACAGGCGATTGATCGTGCGGTTCACCATCTCTTCGTTGCCCGGGATTGGATGGGCCGACATGACCACTGTGTCGCCGCGTTCGGCCTTGATCTGCGCATGCTGACCGATGGCGACGCGCGCCAGCACCGACGAAGGTTCACCCTGGGTGCCCGTGGTCATGATCACAACCCGATCGGACGGCATCCGCTGCGTATCTTCCAGCCGCACAATCAGATCGCTGGGCAGATCAAGATAGCCCAGTTTCTGTGACATCTTCACATTTTCCAGCATGCTGGTGCCGGCAAAGGCCAGCTTGCGATTGTGGCGTGCGGCGGCGTTGGCCACTTGCTGCACGCGCGAGATCAACGAGGCAAACGTGCCGACGATGATGCGCCCTTTGGCCTGGCTGAAGACTTGGGTGAAGGCCGCATCCACGACGCGTTCCGAGGGAGTGGTGCCGGGCTGATCGGCATTGGTGGAGTCCGACATCAGCACTAAAACGCCGCGCCCGCCGAATTCGGCCAGCTTGGCGAAGTCGGTCGGTTTGCCATCCACCGGCGTGTGATCGAATTTGAAATCGCCCGTGTGCACGACCAGTCCGGCCGGGGTCGTAAGGCCCACGCCGACGCCATCGGGAATGGAATGTGCTACGCGGAAAAACTCCAGCCCGAACGGCCCCAGCTCCAGATGTCCGCCGGCTTCGATCGTTTGCAGGCGCGCTTGATCGAGCACTTTGTGGTGGCGTAGCTTGACTTCGATTAAGCCGCGGGTCAAGCGGGTGGCAAACACCGGCAGATCGGGCATGTCCTTCAATAAGTAAGGCAGCCCACCGGTATGATCTTCGTGACCGTGGGTGACGACGATGCCGCGAATTTGATCGCGTTTTTCGCGCAGATACTTCCAATCGGGGATGATGAAATCGATGCCAAGCATATCGTTCTCGGGGAACATGATGCCGCAGTCGATCAGCAGGATATTTTGACCGTACTCGAAAGCGGTCATATTTTTGCCGATTTCCCCGCAACCCCCCAGCGGGATGATGCGTAAAGGTAAGGACATACAAAACTCCTGAAAGTTTACAGGCCAGCTAAACAGAAAGCCGCGAGCGTCAACCTGCCCCCGGCCAGTTCGAATGGAATTGGTACAGCAGAATCTTCATTGCGTCAAAGAGTTTACCTCATAATAAAAGAGGTGTCAAAAGGATAAGTCAGATGTTGAAAAAAGCGGCGGCCAGATATTCTGGCCGCCGCGGGTGTTCAGCCGCTGGCTATTTCATAATCAACGGAAGGTAAACGGCATGGGCTGGGGTCGAGGTCTTAAGCACGACGCTGTTGCTGACACTGCTTGAGCTGATAGAGGTGGCCGTAATCGTAACCGTGTCACTGGCAACAAACGGCGCACCGGCTGGGATGAAGACCGTGACTTGCACATTGGCCGACTGTTGCGGGGCTAACGGGCCGACGGAGGGGCTGCCGAGTTGCGTCACCCACTGATAAGTTCCGGCAGTGGGCAGTGACAACGTAAAGGTGTCAGGCACCGTGCCGGTGTTCGTGACAACCACGGTGTAGATTACTTGCGACCCTCGATTTCCGCGCTTGAGCGGTTGTGGGCTGGCGATTTGCACTCCATACGCTGCGGTGCCTGAGATCGTGATGTAGTTAGTGCGGGTGCGCACATTTGAGCCGCCCCCCGTCACGATCGTCAGCTTCACCGTGTAGGTGCCAGATTGGTTGTAAATATGATTGAGGGTATTGCCTGGTTGGCAGGCCGTCGTGCTGGTCTGCCCGTCGCCAAAGTCCCAGGTGCAACTCGTAATGCCGCTCCCGCCTGACATGTTGGTGAAGATGACGTTGAGGCCGATGCCGCCGCTGATGGGCGTTCCGACGAAGTCGGCCGCGGCGGTAGTGTTGGAGG
>JAUQXC010000417.1 GCA_030834825.1 Thermoflexales bacterium | reverse complement strand
CTGGCCGTCGGCATCCAGATCGGGTCCGGCTACCACGGGGTCGGCCTGCTCCGTTTCCGGCCGCGTCGGCGTCTGCGAGATGTAATCGGCCAACTGGGGCACCATCTTCACGAAGTTCTCATCACCACCCAGTTGATAGAGGCAGCAGCCAATCACCACCCCATCCTTCATGATCTCGGAGTCGTACCACTTCACATCATTCAACCACTGCGCAGTGTCCATCATGCCGAACCCTGCGTTAGCGCTGGCTTCCGAGATGACCAACCTTGCATCAGCGTTGTGCTGTGCCAGATGCCGATAAGCGTGACGATAGCGCAATGCAAGCCAGGGCTGTGAGTACCTCAATTCGCCGAAGGAAAAACCGTATTCATGCAGCAACAGAATGTGTCCGTTGGCCTTGGCACGTTGCAACGAAGGGATCAATTCGCGCCAGGCGTCGTCACGAGTGAAGGGCCGCCCGGCCGCTGGGGTGAGCACATCCTTTGGGTTCCCGCCGCTGAAAGCGTACAACGCCAGCTGGTAGCCATTGGCCTCGGCAATATTCAGGCACTCGAGTGTGAAAGCGTTCAGCCAGGTGAAGCCTTCAATCTGAGCCGGATCCTGCTCGTTCAACGGCGCGTAGTAGTGAGCCTTATTATTGGCCCAGACCGGCATCATTTCAGCCATCCAGTCACGTGCCGTCTTGATCGGATCGCCGGCGTACATTGAGCCGGGACCGTCGCCTATCGTCTTTCCGCGAACGTTCCTCTGGGTGCGGAAAATATAGACGGTCGTGGGGCTGTGTTGTTCGATGTCGAGCCAGATATTTTGATCCACGCTGAAGATAACCGGCAGCGGATTGCCGGCGGCCGCGCACTTCTTCAATGCCTCGCTCAGGCCGCGATGATTACCTGCCGAAATGTGAAAGCCGATCTTGCTCATGGCGCGCGCTCCTTGTCTTTTACGCTAACACGAACTCGATGATCAACCGCACGGTCGCGACTAACGAATCGACGTGAGTGCGCTCGTAGTGGTGGCTGGCGTCCACGCCCGGCCCGATCAGCCCGGCGACCACATCAGCGCCCGATCGCCACGCCGGCCCCACGTCTGATCCGTAGAACGGGTAAATATCCAGCTTGTATGGAATGTCCGCGCTCTGGCACAACTGCATCAACAACTGCTTCATCTCCAGCGAATAGGGCCCGCCGGAATCTTTCACACAAATGCCCACCGAGTACTCGTCACTGTTCTGGCCCGGCCCGACGGCCGCCATGTCGACCGCCAGCACTTCCTTCACATCAGCGGGAATGCCCGTTGACGCGCCGTGGCCCACTTCTTCGAAGTGGCTGATCAGTAGCGTCATGCGCTGAGACGGACGCAGCCCGGCATCCAGCAGCGCCTTGCACGCCGTTACAATGCAGGCGACGCTCGCCTTGTCGTCCAGGTGGCGCGATCGGATGAAGCCGGTGTCCGTCACTTCGGCGCGCGGATCGAATGCCACAAAGTCTCCCACTTCAACGCCCAGTTGACGGGTCTCTGCACCCGATCGAACTTTGGCGTCCAGCCGCAATTCCATCGTCGCATCGCTGCGATCGCCTTTCTCGACTTCCGGCCCGCCGTGAACGTGCACGGACGCCTTGCGCGGTAAAATCGTGCCGCGATAGACGCGCCCGTTGTTGGTGAACAACGAACAGGACTCGCCCTCCACGCTGTTCCACGCCAGCCCGCCAAGCTTGCTGAGGCGCAGTCGTCCGGTCGCATTGTCAATCTCTTTAACCATCGCCCCCAGGGTATCGACGTGCGCCGTCAAGGCGCGGCCCCGCGTGTTGGATTTGCCCTGCCACGTCGCAATCAAACCGCCTTTGGTGTTGAAACGTGTGTCCAATTTCAGAGTGGCCAGCGTCTCACGCACCAGGTGCAACGCATGCTCCGTGTAACCGGTGGGGCTGGGTGTTTTGAGGAGCTGCATCAGAAAATCCACCATGAACCGCACATCGATGTTGACGTTGCGCTTGCCGGCTTTCACTGGCGCAAATTGCGGGGCAGGGTGTGGAGCAACCGCCTTCACAGGTTTGGAAGGTGTCACAGTCTTTTTGGCCATCGTTGCCTCATAAAGGATTAGGGGGATGTAGACAACCGGCTGTTGGTCGACGAAACTTCACGCAGATTATAGCATAAGGATGTAACAAAAATGAAATCTTTTTTGGTATACTGCCGGTATCTTGACGCCTAAGAAGGAGCCGCCCATGCCCCGTCGCCTCGGTGTGCTGTCCCTGGTTTTGAGCCTCAGCGTGCTGCTGACTGCCTGGGTTGCCGTGCAAGCCCGACCCCGCGAACAGTGGGGGCCGCAAATCCGAACGGAGGTGCGACACGATACCTCACCGCCGCTGCGCGAATTGGCGCAGGTGTCTCCCCAACCTGATCGGCCCGTGGCGCCCAATCGGATCGAACAAATCAATCGGCTGTTGCCCGCCAAAGCGCTGAATGCTAAGCTGCTCCAGGAACTCAGCGCGCAAGGGATCGACCCGGTGACCTACTTCCAGCAGGTCGATCCTGTGATCCAACAACACGCCTCCGTAGACGCCATGCCCGCCCCACAGGCCAACTTCGAAGGCATCTCGCAGAGCGATCAGCGCAGCGTTAGCCTGGTGACACTGACTCCGCCGGACACGGTGGGCGACATCGGTTACGATCCGGCCACGGGCAAACGCTACTACGTGCAGTGGGTGAACCTCGCTTACAGCGTATGGGATGTGACGGGCACGCCGCAGCGTTCATTACTGTCCAAGGGCAGTGCGTTGTGGGGCGGTTTTGGTTGGCCTTGCGAAACCACCAACGACGGCGATCCGATCGTGCTCTTCGATCAACTGGCCCAGCGCTGGCTGTTGTCTCAACTCTCGCAGCCTGCTTATCCTGCCGGCCCGTTCTATCAATGCCTGGCGGTCTCGGCCACGGCCGATCCCACCGGTTCCTATCACCGCTATGCCTTTCTGATCAGCGACACTAAGCTCAACGATTACCCGCACTTCGGGGTCTGGCCCGACGGGTATTACCTGACCGTCAACCAGTTCAATCAGAATACCTTCAGTTGGGGCGGTGCGGCCGCCGTGGTCTTTGAGCGCGACAAGATGCTGCACGGGCAGACTGCGCGCCTGCAATACTTCGATCTATTTGCGGTCAACCAAAGTTTTGGCGGTATGCTGCCGTCCGATCTGGAGGGTTCCACCTTGCCGCCAGCGGGCACCCCCAATTATTTTGTGGAAGTGGACGACAACTCGATCGTGGACCTGGGCGAAGTCGATGCGCTGCGCCTCTGGGAGTTTCACACTGAGTGGATCACTCCTACTGCCTCGACGTTTGGTCTCGGCGGACAGCCCAACCTTACGTTGCCAGTTGCGCCTTTCAACTGGCTGTCCTGCGTGTTGACAGGTAGTCGCAGTTGTATTCCACAACCGGGAGCAACCTTCGTTGATGCCGTGGGTGATCGCTTGATGCATCGCCTGGTCTATCGCAACCTTGGCGATCACGCTGTGCTGTTGTTGAATCACACGGTCAACGCGGGCGGCGGGCAAGCCGGGATTCGCTGGTATGAAGTCCGCCATCCTGGCGACGCCGCGTCGATCTACCAACAGGGCACGTATGCTTCGGCCGATGAGCACTCACGCTGGATGGGTAGCCTTGCGATGGACCACATCGGTAATATCGCGCTGGGCTACAGCATCTCCAGTCAGAATCTTTTTCCGTCGATTCGTTACGCCGGGCGGTTGGTCAATGATCCGCTGGGCGAGTTGCCGCAGGCCGAAGCATCCATCGTCGAGGGAAATGGCGCGCAGACGGGCAGCCAACGCTGGGGCGATTACAGTTCCATGAATATTGATCCAGTGGACGACTGCACTTTCTGGTACACGCAGGAATACTATGCCGCCACGAGTTCATACAACTGGCAGACCCGCATCGCCTCGTTTCGTTTTCCCAACTGCACGACCGGTCCTATCGGCTTGTTGCGCGGCACAGTGCGCGCCGCCACCTCCTCGCATCCCATCACGAATGCGCGCCTGACCATCTCGGCGGGGCCGGGTCAACCGATCGGGTTGAGTGCGCCCACCGGCGCTTACACCTACACTCTGCCGCGCGGCGTCTACACGTTGACGGCCTCCGCTTATGGCTATGTGCCGGGCACTGCTTACCCCGTCACCATCACGGCCAACTTGACGACGGTGCAGGATGTACTGTTGAATTTGAACACCACACACGCGATCTCCGGCTTCATTACGGATACGCTCAGCGGTGATCCGTTGTATGCGACGATCGCGATCACGGGTACGCCATTCGATCCACCGATCAATCAGATCACCACCCATCCCGCCACCGGCTATTACAGCGTCACGCTGGCCGCCGACCAGCTGTACACGCTCACCGTTTCGGCGCTATTGCATGCAGTGCAGGGACGAAGCCTGCCGGCTTTGAACGCCGATCGAACGGAGTCCTTTGGGTTGACGCCGACCACCGCCGACAGCGGCTTCATCGGTTGGGTACGCAATCTTAACTCGCAACAGCCAGTATCTGGAGCGACGGTGATCATCTCGCCCGGCTTACAAGTGACCACCAATGCCGCTGGATACTTTGAGGTGTTGAATTTGCCTACGGGTTTCTACATGGCGACGGCACTGGCGCCGTTATACGCACCCGTAACGCTCACCCACATCGAACTGCGCCCCGGTGTGGTCACCGTGCGTGTCTTTGAGCTACCTGCGCCGCGCCTCGACGTTGTGCCGCAGACCCTGGAACACACCCTCACCTTCGGCGTTCTCATGACTGAGGGCGGCGGCCTCGTGTTGAGTAACACCGGTTCGCTGCCGTTGGAGTTCGCGATCGCCGAAGTCCCCCCGGCGGTGTGGCTGATTGAATCTCCAGGCAATGGAACCGTGGCGCTGTCTGCTGTTCAGCCTGTGACGATGACGTGGGATGGGAGCAGCGTCGATCAGCCGGGCACGTACACGACGACGCTGCATCTCACCACCAACGATCCTGAAGCGCAGGGTGTGACCAGACCGGTGACACTGACCGTGCTGCCCGCCGCTACGCAGGGGCTATTGACGGGTGTGGTGTCCACCACCGGCAGTTGTGATGTGAACCTCGCGCCTCTTGCCGGAGCGCAGCTGCATTTCACCGGCTCTGACGGTTTCGTGCGATCGATCACGACTGATCCCAGCGGCGTCTATCATTACTGGCTCGATCAAGCACACAGCCCATATACGATCACGCTCAGCGCACTCGATCATCCGACGACCAGCACGCTGGTCTCCCTCAGCGGCGGCGTGACGCACACGCAGAGTTTTACCTTGCGTTTGCAGCAGCCCTGCCTGTCTTGGAGCCCCTCCGCGGTGAGCCTGGAACTGGAAGCGGGACACACTGTGACTCGGCAGGTAATCATCACCAATTCCGGTGCGTTGCCATTAGATGTGTCGCTCTACGAAGTGGATAACCCTCCCCTCAGTGGAGGGCCTGATGCGTTTGGCTACACCGGGCGGCGCAGCCCGTACAGTTGGATCGATGTCACGGACGGCACACCGCTCAACCTGGACGACGACGGCGAAGCGACGATCATCCTGCCGTTTGATTTTCTGTTTTACGGCAGTGCTTCCAACAAACTGCGGATTGGCAATAATGGCGCGGCTCTGTTCGCTGTCACCACGGGCGAAGTGCCGCTCTTCAATCAGGCGTTAAACAGCGCCCCCGATCGGTTCATCGCGCCTTATTGGGATGATCTGGATAGCTTGACAGGTGTCGGCAACGTCTACTGGAAAACGATCGGCACTGCGCCCGATCGGCGGGTGGTGATCGCCTGGCACGAGCGGCCGCACGCCCGCGGAACGTTCGGCGCCATTACATTCGAATTGCTGCTGCACGAGAACGGCAACCTCGCCTTTCAATATCGGGACACCGACTTCAGCGATCCGGCCTTCGATCGCGGGGCCAGCGCTACCATCGGCCTGCGGGGTGAGGGTGTGGCGCAGACGCTGCAAATCTCGCACAACACGCCCGTGGTGCAAGACGGGCAGGCCTTCTGCTTCACGCGCCCCGGCAATTCGCCGTGTGATACTATCAATTATGCGTGGTGGTCTTTCGCGCCGGGCAGCCTCACCGGCCTGATTGGCACGCCGCCGCACCGGCAGACGATCACCATCACGCTAACAGCGCCTGCCGGCGTGGGAGGATTCTATTCGGGCACGCTGCGTTTGGTCAGCACTGATCCCTTCCAGCCGGATGCCAACATCCCGGTGGTGTTGAAGACGAAGGTGTATCGGGCCTATCTGCCGCTGATCAGGAAGTAGGGTCATCTTCCTGCCAAGTACGGAAAGTGTCTGGCGCACCAATTCTTACTGCCGAGTACGCTGAGGTCGCTGAGAAAAATCAAGCCAAGTTCGAAAACTCTGCGCCCTTTGCGTGCTCCGCGGTGCAGGTAGAGACCTGGGTTCTCAGCCCGCATGAGAAAGGATGAACGTGAGGAAATTTGCTTGGCTGCTACTTCCCCTGTCCCTCTTGTTCGCGCTGGTGTTGGCGCAAGCGCCGCGCGGTGTCGCGCAGACCAGCGATCGGGATGAGCACAACCCTAAGATCGCGCGTTGGGTGATTG
>JAUQXC010000416.1 GCA_030834825.1 Thermoflexales bacterium | reverse complement strand
CGCGACGGAACTGCGTAGACGTAGAGCGTATGCCCAATGACAGCATCCGGCTCACGCTCACGAAAATAGGCGTAGTCTGATTGGTTGTTCCATAGGCCACCCATCAGGTTCGCCACGCTAATCGCATACACGCCTGGCGCGGGATCGGGCGGGTAGTAGCGATGGAGCCACCAGGCGCCCTGCTCACGCATGGCCGAACGCACCGGCGGCAGCGCGTAAGTGTGCAAGCCGTAAACCGAGGGGGGCGTGTTTCCGAAGTAACTGAGATTGAGATCAGCGATATGCTGTTGCTCCACGTAATCTTTCAAGCCGGCGAGATCTTGGCCCCAATCGAGATTGGAATCTGACAGCAAATAACGGCCTTGATCGGGATCGCCGACCGTCTCGTTGAAGAACGCAAAGTAGTAAGGATAAATTCGCAGCGTACCGAGTATCTGCCAGCCGATCAACACCATGACGACAACGGTCATCCAGCGCTTTCGTAAGGCTACGACAAACACATCGGCACAGGCGACAAAGATAAACGGTAGCATGGGCAGCAGGTAACGATAACCGAGATCGTGCGGGCTGAACAGCAGCGTCAACAGCAACAGTGTAGGGGGTAGAAATATCGGCACCTGCTTGAGCCACGTCCGTTTTACGATCAGCAGCACCACGGCCAACGCCAGCAAAATCAAAACGGGCAGCGGCGTCTTCAAGGCAAACGTTACCGGATAGTAATACCACCAGCCTTGCGTGGAGACCTGTCCGAATAAATAGGCGGGCAGCGGCGCAGCAAGATATTCGTTCAATGCCAGCCATTCACCCCAATACGAGGGGGCAGGCACCATCAAATTGCTGTTGTCCAATGGCCCGATCTTGAAACGATAAACACCCCACACCGTCACGACAGCGAGCCCCAGCGTCGCGAGCAACAACCCAATCGGCTTATACCAGGCACGCGGCATCGATCGCGTTTGCCACATGATCACCGCAACTTGCAACGCCATCACCGGCAGCAAAATTACCGCTGAAAACTTGGAGGCCAACGCCAGTCCCAGCATGAGGCCGCTCAACACCCAACCGGTCCAACGTTTCAGGCGCAAAGCCTCAGAGAAGGCGTAGGCAGACGCGAAGAACGTCAGGGCTGTGATCACATCGGTAGTAGCGACGCGCGCATGCGCCAGCATATTTGGGCAGAAGGCATACAGCACCAACGCACCTAAAGCGGCCCAGGGACCGCTGCGCGGCGCAGCCCAACGAAAGATCAGGGCGCCCAGCAGCAGGCTGGCAAACAGCATGGGCAGCCGCGCCAGAAAGATCATGCGCAAGGGCGGCGCGGTGTTGGCCCACATGAATGTTTCCGGCAGGCCGGTGCCGTCACGCTCCAGCCAAATCGGATCGTCGGCGAGGGGTAATTTCAGATCGGGCTCCAACATCAATGCCCAACCGCTCAACACGTTGGGCAACACCGGACCGCGCAAACGCAAGCGATCTTCGCCGCGCAAAGCAAACGCATAGCCGCGCACGATATGCAGTGGCTCGTCTACCGTGGGCGATGTGACTCCCAAAGTCGAGAACATCAACCAGGCTTGAAGCAACAGCAAGCTGATGGCCATGAAGCGAAATTTCATGGCCGCGCCTCGCTCAGCAATAAACGATCACCACTCGGCTGCCCGGCAACGGTCACCGGCAAGCGCATGTTTGAATCCGGATTATAGAAACCCACAGCAATCTCAGAGCTTTGCACATGGGATGGCAGATCGGCGCGATGTACCTGCGCAACGATATCACCCGGGCGCCAACCAAACGCCGGCACATCCAGACGATCTTGCTGCGCCACGATCGAACCATCCGGCCCTAACACGTGCACAAACATTTGCAGGGGCGCGACAACCTGATCGCCCGCGCGCCAATAGGTAATGAACGTCAAGCCGTGCCCGTTTCGTTTCAGATTATAGCCCAGTAATTCTGCCGTGTCGCCGAACGTGGCGGACAGCGGTGTGGCTTGTTGCGCGGCCTGCATTATACGCCGCGCCAGATCAAAGTGATACAGCCCGTAGGCGCGATCTTCGTCTGTCACCTGAGTATGCGCGATCGGTTCAGCACCTGCAAAGAACGCTGCGAATTCCGGCGCGAGTGGTTGATTATCCGCAATCGCAATCCACGCTGAGCCAGGAGCAGCAATGAGGGATGAAGTCGCGTCGAACCAGCGGGGGCGCACATCGTTGGTGCCAAACATCCGATAGGTCTCCAAATCGATCTGGTCGATCTGCAAACCGGCCAGCGAGAGGTTGACCGGCTCGCCGCGCCGCGCGATCGTGTAGACGTAGATCGAGTTGCCGATGGTCGTCTCCGGCTGCCGATCGCGGAAGAAAGCGTAGGTAGCTGGCTCGATCCAAATGCCGCCCATCAAGTTGGCAACACTGATTGCATATTTACCCGGCGGTGGATCAGACGGATAGTAGGTCTTCAACCACCACGCGCCCTGATCGTGCATCGCGGTGCGGATCGGCGGAATCGCTTGTGTGTGCAGGCCATAAGCGGCCGGATGGGCGATGCCGAAGTAACTGAGTTTGATTGACGTGATGTTGTTTTGCTCGACGTAGTTTCTGAGGCCCACCAGATCCTGTCCCCAATCGAGGTTGGAGTCAGACAGCAGGTACCGTCCACGATCGGGTCCGCCGGTGATCTCGTTAAAGTAAGTGAGGTAGTAGGGATAGATGCGCAGTGTACCAATGACTTGCCAGGCAAGTAATGACAAGGTGACAAGGTGACGCGCCGAGAACAACGCGGCGGGTGACAAGGTGCTAAAGCGAAAGAGTGACTGAGAGACGGACCGGGGCCAGAGCCCTGCAACGTAAACGATGACCAAGGGCAAAACGGGCAGCAAGTAACGATAGCCCAAGTTGTTCGTGCTAAACAAGAGGCTGCTGAATAAGAACAACGACGGCAAGAGGAAGCCGAGATCGTCGTGCCAGGTGCGCTTGAGAACAGTACGGATGAGTGCGACACTGAAAAGAACCAACAAAGGCAGCGGTGTCTTCAACACCAACGCGATCGGAAAGTAATACCACCAGCCGGTTTCCGAGGTTTGACCGAAGAGATAGTTGGGCCACGGTTGATTGAGGTAATACTGCGCCGACTGCCATTCGCGCCAGAAGCCGGGTGCGGGCACGGGCGTTCCGCCGGGATCAATCGGGCCAATCTGAAGACCGTACACAACCCAAATGGTGAAGGCGGCAATTGCAAAGATGAATAAAACGCCGATCAACACCGACATACGCTGAGCGGATCTAATGGAACGGAGGACGACCAGGATCACCATCGGCAGGGCGAACATGATTAACGAGAACTTTGAGGCCAGCATCAAACCCGTCAAGACACCTGTTGTCACGAGCCACTTGCGATTCCGTGTTTGCGGTAGCCAGCGATCAAAGGAATAGAGGGCGAAGCAAGCGATAGCCGCCGGCACGAAGTCGGTCATGGCGAAGCGCGAGTGCGCCAATAAATTCGGATCGAAGACGTACAACGCCAGCGCAAAGACACCCGCCCACGCTCCGGCGCGCTCGGACGCCCAACGGAAGATCAGCGCGCCCAACAGCCAGCCAATGAAGATGAATGGCAGCCGCGCCAGATAAATCAACAGGAACGGCGAGGCCGCATTGTGCCACACAAAATCGTCGGAGATGCCGTTGTGGTCGTTCTGGTCCCACATCGGATCGTCCGCAGGTGTGAGTTTGAGATCAGGTTGCAGCAGTAGCGGCACCGCCCCCAGCGCATTCGGCAGGATCGGCCCGTTGAGTTTGATCCGCGTGTCGCCGCGCGTGAGGAAAGCGTAACCTGCCACCAGGTGGCTCGGTTCATCGATCGTCACCGAAGTGACGGCGAGGCTGCTGAGCTGCAAGAAGGCCAGCAGCCAGAGCAAGAGAATGGCGATGAAGCGCGGCAGTCGTTGACGGGACATGATAAGTAATGAGTAACGAGTAATGCGTAAATGGGCGAATCAGCGTATGACTTCGATAGTGCCAAGGAGAAAGTAATCGCCCGATGGCTCAGTGCGCGCACTGTTGGTCTGTTTAACACGTTGCCCAGTAACAGGACTATATAGGCCGAGGCGCAACTCGTATAAGCCTGGCTCGGCATCAGGTGGCACAGTCAAGCAATGCTGTTGATAGAGCCAGTCGATTTCCGACCAGAAACGTGACGGCGAATCAAGCCCGTCGTGTTGGGCTACGGGGTGATCACTCCCGACTTTAACCAAGTGCACGAAGATCCGGCGCGGCGCAGGGTTTGGCCTTAACTCATCCCATTGAGACACGAATTGAATTTCCTCACCCGCCCGAACTTGTTTGGGCAATCTCACACTCTCCGGCAAAAAAGTGGCTGTGTCCTCAAAGCGCCGTGCGGTTCCGAAGTAAAGCGAAAGAGGATCGACAAAGCCACTTCCAGTCTGAAATCGCCTGAAATGAGCGTCGCGTTTTTCACTAAAAAGCGAATTCGCTGCAGCCTTTAGCAATGGTTCAGATACAGGCACAATCGATGGAAGGTATATACGTGCCGGCAGGATGGTTGTCTGTATTAACGCCCCGCCACTGCTGATGTCACTTCCCGAATCAAACCACCGCACCCGCACGTCCTTGCGCTGGCGCAGCAAGTATAAACTCGGATCATCCAGCGTGTCGTTCGACAAGCCGCCGACGGAGACATCCATCACGTCGCTGGCGTCGATGTCTTTGGCAATCGCTGCAAAGTCGGCTTGAAAGACGAACTGCGTTTCGGGATGCTGCGGCCACTTAACGAAGTAGTCTTCGTAGGTCGAAGCGGCGTTGACGCCCAACACGACGAGCAACCCTGCCACGATAGCCACATTTGTCACACGCGAGACAATCGCATACATTTGCAATGGGAACAGGCGTGGCGTCCAGAACCACAGCGCTTCCACCGCGAGGCCGGGCATGGCAAACACTAACGGCAGCGCGCCGAGCGTGCGTGTAAAGTTGGGTGCGCCCGTGGAGAAGATCGTGGGGATCAGCATCACTCCGATCCATAACAGAGCCAGCACGTAACGTGGCTGACGTAATCGCGTGAATGCGACGATCACACCGCCGAGAAACAGCCATTGTCCGATTATCTCCGGGAAGACCGGGCGATTAGGCCAGTTATCGCGCACGGTAGTATCACCCTGTAGCGTGAACATGCCAAAGGTCCGACCGATATTCGCGGTCACTTCGCTCCAGTCGCCTTGGAGCGCTTTATCGAGCGGCCCGCTGACTTCGCTGACGCGGAATTGCAAATCGGGCTGCGTGAGTAGCGTGACCACTAACGGCAAAGCGATCAATGCAGCAACGATGTAGCACAAAAACAAACCCCGCCACTTGCCCTGCATCTTCTTGCGCGCAAAGAGCGCCAGATAGAGGGTGAGCAGCACTAGCAGAATCGGCAAAGCGCGCGACGAAAGATAAGTATAAGCGGAGAGGCCGAAGAAGACTCCGGCGAGGACGAAGGGAAGAAGAGAAGGAGAGATGGAGAAACGGCGGAAAGAATTGTTTTTGTCTTCATCCTTCATCCTTCCGCCCTCATCCCTTGTCAATCCCCGCCACAACCAATCAAAACTCAGCGCCAGCATCAACGGCAGCGTCATCGCGCGCAGACCCACGCGGCCCCAAAAGACCGGCCACAAGGCAATGGCCAGGCCGGCCAAGGCGACCAGCGCAACTGTCGGGCTAAACATACGCCGCAGCAAACGATAGGAAGCGGCCAGCGTCAACAGCGCCACGCAGACAGAGGTGAAGCGAATGGCAAACACGTTATCGCCAAGCAAGGCTGTCGATCCGGCCATGAGGTACAAGAAGAGCGGCTCTTGACCGTAGGCTTCTTTGAAGAATAAAGCGTGTTGACCGTGACGAATACCGTCAGCGATAAGCCACTCGGCCACTTCGTCATGCTCAAGGCCGAGTCCCAGGCCGGTGAGTTCGTAGGTGCGAAAGAAGAAGGCGAGCAGGAGGAGTAGGACAACCAGCGCCAATTCAATGCGTAACGAGTAACGAGTAACGAGTAACGAGCGAGATGCCGTCATGGCGCGATCACTTCCAACGGAGGCAGCAGCAATTGATCGGAACCATCCACGCGTTTGAGGCGTTCATCGGTTTCAGGGTTGTACCAACCGACTTCAACTTGATATTGGCCGAGTGGCAGATCATTCGGCAGCATCAATTGGCTGACCTGCCAGAAGCCGTCACCAGCACTTAACGTCGAAATATTCAAGTCTTCGCGATCGTCGCCACTGACGACTTCGCCCTTGTCATTCAGAACATGCAGAAATATCTTCAAGCGCGGCTGCGAAAGCGGTGGATCGATCAGCCAGTAGGTGCGCCAGGTCAGAACATCGCCAGGCTTAACCTGATCAGGCAGCGAGTCAATGCTACGCAATACCAGACCACCGCGGTCGAAGGTGCCGCCCAAAGGTGGAGGGCGTGGGCCGGGGGGCTGAAATGAATAAACTTCGAAATCAGGCTGGGCATACTGTAACTGGGCCGTATTCGAAAGGATCTGGCGCACTTCACCACCCGGCATCTGCAAAGCCGTGAAGATGGTCGGCCCCGCGTGGGAGTGCACCAGTGCAGTCTCTGCATTGAACCAACTCGCCGGAATATCACGCGGCATATCCAGCTGCAAGGCCAAAGGGTCGAGCACGAGTTGATACTGATTCGTCCCGACGGCCACATCCGTGATCTCCAGGTGCTGATTCAGCCACCGTGCCACTTCTCTCGTCGGTGCGTGATATTGAAAGCGAACGATGTACTCGTTAGCCCAGGTACCGAAGTAATCGCGGGTCGTCAACCACGCTCCAAGCCCAACCACAAACAAGGAAACAAGTAGAAAAGTAGATAAGGCTAACCGCTTGTTTCCTTGTCTACTTGCCAACTTGTCCACTATCTCCACAACACCATACGCTGTCAGCACGTACACTATCGGTAAGGCCGCGATGGTATGGCTAAAGCTGGCCGCCGGGATGCTGACGAACGCGGGGGCAAGGCCGACGATCAGCCAGGCCAACGCAAAACCAGACTCGCTGCGCTTGAGGCGCACGAGACAGATGAGCACGCCGAGATAGAAGAAAGTGCCGGTGAGCCAATCGAAGACGGGACGCTGCGCGACGTTGTACAACCACTCAGGATCGCCCGCAAAGGTGAACATCCCCAGCGTACCAAGCGTCGTTTCGATGGCTGGCTGCAAGTCACCCTGGCGGAGTGCGATCAATGGGCCGCCCACGACCTCGGTGCGTTTCTCGCCGCCGGGGGTGTTGGCAATTTCAATAAACATGGGCAGCGCGATAAGCACTGCAACCCCGACTGCCAGCAAGTAGTGCCAC
>JAUQXC010000415.1 GCA_030834825.1 Thermoflexales bacterium | reverse complement strand
TGTTATGGACTGCTACCTTGTGACTACGATATCATCATTGCCAAAAAGCGCGAGGTCGGCTTTTCCACTATCCTCGCGCTGACTTGATTCAGTCTATTCCAATCTGCATTCCTTGTAAATACGCAAAACTACGTAGCGTGTATTTCAATTTGGGGGCGAAGTGAGGCATAATCACGGTATCCCCAGTGGAGGTGTCTCATGCCCCCGACACGTGCCGAAATTCGAGCGAAACTGCTGGCCGGAGCGGAGCAGGCGATCGACGAATTGCTCGACTGGACCGATCACACGCCTCGTCCGAACTTGACGCAGATCGAAAATGCGGTACTGAAACTGCGGCGACAGTTAAGCGAACAAGCCGCGCAGGCGGTGATTGAAGCGCAAGCGGCACAACAGCCTGTGCCGGGACCGTTGTGTCCGACGTGTCAGCGCGAGATGCACTACAAAGACACAAAGGCGCAGACGGTCGAGAGTCGAGTCGGGCATTTACGCATCGCCCGGGGCTATTACTACTGCGAGCAGTGTCGGCAGAGTATTTTTCCCCCTCGATGAGCAACTCGAGTTGTGGGAGCATCATTGGAGTGAAAGTGTCGTGAAGTACGCCATCTGGCTGAGCGGCTTGGTGACGTTTGCCGAAGCCGGGAAGATTCTCCAGACGATCGGCGAGATTCCCATCTCGACCAGCAGCATTTGGCGCCGAGTCGCCGCGTGGGGGCCGAAATGCCAAGCCGTGGAAACGGCGCACCGTGCGGCGAGCGCGGCGGCGCCGACGCGCGACGAGTTGAATCAAACGGTGCCCTTGGAGAGCCCAGATTTGGGCGTGGCGATGGATGGCGGCATGGTGCACATTCGCGAAGAAGGCTGGAAAGAACTCAAAGTCGGCTGCGTCTTCGCGATCCGGCAACAGCCCACCCGCGATCAACACACCGGCGAAATCGTGGACGTGGCGCATGCCGTGAGCAACACCTATGTCGCTCACTTGGGTGGGCCCCAGGTCTTTGGGGATCAAGTGTGGGCCGAAGCGCGCCAGCGGCGCTGGATGCAAGCCCGGGAGACCATTGTGGTGGGCGACGGCGCGGCGTGGATCTGGAATCTGGCCGCGGACAAGTTCTTCACCAGTCGTCAAGTCGTCGATGGGTATCATGCCAAACTGCACCTCCTGCAAGCGGCGACCGCCTTACAGGGAGAAGGCACCGCCACCACGCGTCGCTGGGTACGTGAGCATGAAACGCCCTTGATGCAAGGTCACGCTGAGCGACTGGCGCGCACCCTTCGCCAACTCGCGCAGAAACACACCCGCTGTGCGGACGCCTTACGCCGCGAAGCCGGTGACTTTCAAGACAACTATCGCCGCAGGCAATATCTCGAAACACGCGAAGAGGGATTCCCCATTGGCAGCGGCATGGTTGAAAGTGCCTGCAAACAATTTCGTGCCCGCTTGGCCGCTTCAGGCATGCGCTGGTCACGCGCTGGCTTAGAGCGCTTGTTGCCCATTCGCGCCGCGATCATGGGCCACTGCTTCGATGATCTGTGGCAGAAAGCCTATCATTTGCCCCTAAACTGACATGCACCGAACTACGTAAGACATGCGTTCTGTTACTCTACTATATCTTACGCGCCATGAACCGCTTATCCGTTACCTTCCACAACCATGGCAAAAGGGCCGACACGATCACAACTCTTGAGCACTGGCCACTTTGCTCACTGCCTAAGTCGGCTTCTGTTGAGTCTCAATCTACAAGCCTTATTTGACACAACTCTGGTGTGCATCTACACTTAAGTACATTGCGGCTAATTCACATATCTAGTCACAACATATTTCGCTACGAATCTAGTATTAGTTTGAGAAGTTCCGTTTGTATTCGTGATTAGGTACCATCACGGATTCATTATGACCTGATGCGATTCCAGATTAAGCAGGTCGGTGGTCAACCTCTTCGACATTTCGAGGTCCAATATGCAACCAGTCGATTTTGCAATCATTACTGCGCTCGCCAAAGAAGCGCAGGCCGTTGTAAGCCGCCTGGAGCAGCCTACTACCCGGCGCTTTGAAGCGGAGGATATCCGCACTTATCACTATGGCACGATTAGCTTTCAAGCGCCTGGTCAGTTCTATCGCGTGGTAGTTATTACGTTGCCCAACATGGGCACCGTCTCGGCGGCAAATGCTGTAACTGACACAATCGCGCGATGGAGCCCACGCTTTGTGTTAATGGTCGGCATAGCAGGCGGCATTCCGCAAGGCGATCTCGATCTGGGCGACGTCGTGATCGCCGATCAGGTAGTGGGCTACGACTACGGCAAGGTAACCGAAAGCGGTATTCAGCCGCGCCCTCGAGTTTATCCGGCCAGTGCGCTTCTGCTCGATCGCATCCACAACTTCTGGGACAACGCTTGGGAGCAGCAGGTCAATGTTGCCCGACCGGTCAATGCTAGACGGCCGATCTCCAAGCGATGGGTAGGACCGATTGCTTCAGGCAATAAGGTAATTGCTTCAACCGAATTCCGCAATCAACTGTTGGCCCAATGGCCCAAATTGCTCGCCGTTGAGATGGAGGCCGAGGGTGTCTTTGGTGCAATCTTCGACCGACCTCACATTCGCGGCGCGCTAGTCATCCGCGGCATCTGTGATATGGCTGACGAACGAAAGTCGGATGAATGGCAAGAATACGCAGCGAATGCGGCCGCAGCCTTCGTAGTCGCCTTTTTGAAGAGCAGTCCCGTAGAGCCTATCGACGCGTCCGCCGAGGAGCGACAGACGGAACCAAGTCAGAAGTACCATATCACGATCAATGAGGCACATGGCGTGGTCATCGGGGATCAGGCACACATTGTACAGCGGTTTACATCGGAGCCAGTCGCTCGCGAAAGAGGCTTTGAGGTGGCCAGTAGCAGCCCAGCTCAATTCATGGAAATACCTGGTAAGACTTACCGCACGTTGATCGGCCGTGAACCGATCATTGGCGACATCATCGCGGCACTCCGCGATCCTGGCGGCAAATGGCTGGTAGGCATTGACGGCATGGGCGGGATCGGCAAGACAGCGATGGCCAATGAGGTGATCGATCGTAGTCAGGCTGAGCATCTGTTCGACATGGTCGTGTGGGAAAGCGCCCCCAAGCTGGAGCGTCTCCACGACACGCAGGCGATTGGCGGGCTAACTTTCGATACTGTGCTCGATGGAATCGGCCGACAATTAGGCGCACTGGATGTGCCGAAGCTCAAAAGTCAGGATAAAGAGGCACGAGTCAGGACGTTGTTGCACAATCAACGAGTATTAGTGGTGTTGGACAATCTTGAGACAGCTCACGAGTCACAGAACGAGATCGCTCGTCGGCTGCAGCCGTTTCTAAATCCGGGCAAGGCCCTCATGACCAGCCGGCATCGTTTCAAGGGTGATGTGTATGCTGTTCACCTTTCTGGTTTGGATGAGACCAGCGCGATACGTTTCATTTATCAAGAAGCCGAGGAGAAAAACATCAGCCGCATAAAAGTGGCAGAGCAAAGCGAATTCCAGCAGATTGCTCAGTCGACAGGTGGCTCCCCGCTGGCTTTAAAATTGGTGGTCGGTCAGCTGGGTCATTTATCACTTGACACGGTGCTGAATCAGCTAAGCAAAATCCGCCCTCCCGATAGCGATACTAATGAAGATGATTACCTGCTCTTCTACAAAGGCATCTTTTTTTCCTCGTGGCAGATCTTGTCTGATGCAGGCAAGCAGCTGCTCATTTCTATGGCGCACTTCGCTCCCGGTGTTGGTGGAACATCTGAGGCTATCCAAGCGACTAGTGATTTAGCGAATGATGTACTCACTCGCAGCATCGACGAACTGTGGAGGTTGTCGTTCCTGGAAATCGGTGAGTCGCCCAGCCTGAATAAGCTTCGCTACTATCTACATGCCCTTACTCAAAATTTCATACTGTCAGATGTTGTGCAAATCTTGAAATAAGCGCCCGTGATGCACGTCGCGCGCAAGCAGATTCAACAAATCTATTTAGATTCCCGACACCGATACGTCGGATACTATCTTCGGTATTCCGAAGAGTCGACTCATCTGGCCTATATGCTGGAACAGGAACTGGCAAATCTTCAGCAAGCTTTTCATTGGGCAATTGAAGATAACAAGCATGAGCTGGTCGCTAGATTTTGGGAAGCGATAGGTGACTTTTTCTGGGAACATGGCTATTGGCAAAATTATCTCGAATGGGGCGAAACCGCATTAAACGCAATCAGACAACTTGGCCGTCGAGAAACTGAAGCTTAGGTACTGAGCGAGTTAGGCTGGCTTCGATTAGAACAAGGAAACTTCTCAAAGTCCGAAAAGTTACTTGAGCAGGCACACACCATTTTCAGCGCGATTTCTCATATACGTGGACTATGCACACTTGAGCGCTATCTCGGCGTTTTGGCTTACCGCAGGGGAAATTTGACAGTTGCCGATGAGCACTTTGCGACAGCTCTGCGCATCGCGAGCGAAGGTGAGTTGGCTGAAAAGCACAGGAGCGCTTCAGAGCAAGGCACGGAAGAAGGTGACTACACGCTGATCATTTCAGAAATAAGGAACCTGCAAGGTAGTGTGGCTAAGCGCCAAGGAGACTTTGCTCAAGCACGTCAACATTACGAAGAGTCTGTCAGGTTAGTGAACCTCAAAGGCGATCGCTGGCGACTGACTGCTGCACTAAGGAATCTCGCACGTTTAGAGTTTCAACTGGGCAACCTGAATGCTGCTAAGGAACAGTTTGAAAACATCATAGCTTTATGCAAGGAAGTCGATCGCAAGGACATGCTCTACGGTTGCCAGTTCGGGTTAGCAGAGATTGAGCTCAAGTTGGGAAACGTCGATCACGCGCGAATGCTGGCAGCGAGTGCAAGACACGGCTTCGAGCAATTGGGGCTGCAGCGCGACTTGGCCAATGCCACGCGATTTCTCAACGACTTGGCAGGAGCGAGTAGCCGTTGATGATTTGCTCATGCAGACCATCCTTGACCCAAGAGCCTTCTTTCGTTTATCTGCACGTCGATTCGCCGACTATTACCGCGCCTATGCTCAATCTCAAGCGCGGGTGCCTTCTCATCTAATCGACGACCTGGAGAACATCCTTGGCGCGCTCGATTGGCACTACGAGACTGAGGATTTTCAAGGTGTAATGGAGATCGCAAATGCACTCGATGATACTCTCAGATCCTCGGGTCGATGGATTGAGGCTATTCACTGCGAGCAGCTGGCCGTCAGCGCTGCACAGCGGTTGCACACGGAGCACCCGAGCGAATTACCACGCGGTCTTGACCTGGTTAGCTTTCAATGCAGTTTAGCGACTACTTATGCCCTGCAGGGGAAGTATGAAGAAGCTAGACGTACTTTCAACACTGCTTTTGAAACCAGTCAGGATCTCGGCGACGCCAGCGCATTTGCAATGATCCTACAGTTGGTTGGCCTGCTTGCTGAGGAGAAGGGAAAATATGAACAGGCGGAACAACTTTATCAGCAATCCTTAACACGCCTTCAGCAAGTTGGATACCTCCCCAGCATCGCCACGTCTTTCGAGCAGATAGCCACCGTAGCACATAAGCAAGGCCAATATGAACGCTCGTTGAACTTTTACAAGGAAAAACTCGCCATCGACCGAAAAACTGGTGACTTGGTAAGCATGATAAGCACTATACACCAGCTAGGATTGTTGGCTGCCGATTTGGGCGATTTCGATTCGGCTGAACAATACGAACAATCTGCATTGGAGTTGGCGCACAGGAGTGACCAGCCTTCGGTTATCGTCGAAGCCTTGAATAACTCAGCGCGCCTCGCATATCGGCGAGAAGATTATGAAACCGCGTATCAGCTTTATGGGCATGCCTTAGAGATTGCCCAAAGATCGGGCAATCAGCCCGAGGTTGCCAACATTCTGCGACAACAGGCTTTCACCGCTGAGGATCTCGGATACGATGTACGCGCCATGCTTGAGGAGAGTCTCAAACTCAGCCAAGCCATCGAAGATTATTCGGGCATCGCTCGTTCATCACTCCAGCTTGGTGAAATCTATCTAGAGAAAAGCGATTACTCGCGCGCGCAAGCACTGGACGAGCGAGCACTACGAACTGCGGAATCGATTGGAGACGAAGCACTCACCACGCTGGCTTGGCAACAATTGGGTGAACTCGCCCAACAACGACAAGACTGGCCCGAAGCTCAGCATTGCTATCAAAACGGGATAAACCATTGTCGAGACTCAAACCAACGCGAGACCCTCGCCTTATTGCTCCATCAACTAGGCCAGGTGCTTTACCAGCAGGATCGATTTGGTGCAGCCAGACAGTCTTTGGAGGAGAGTCTTCAGTTGAATACCGAGTTAGGCAACCAAGAGGCGATGGCCGGGACTTTGCATCAGCTAGCCTGGGTCGCAGCCGAAGAAGGTCATGCGGACGAGGCGCGACGTTTGTGTAAGCAGAGCATTGCTCTTCTTGAAGAGATTGGCTCGCTCAATCTCGACACAGCGCGAGCGTCACTGACAGAATTTGAACAAGGCGCCAGCAGTGGAGAACGTTGAACAACATCAGGGCGTTTTTCGGCAGGCTGGCATGCGCTTTGCCGACTATTACTTGCAGTACATCCGCGATCGGGAGTCGAACTGGTCAGAGTTGGAAGCAGAGCATGTCAATCTGCTGAATGCGGTTCGGCGCTTGCAAGAAGTCAATGATCACGACCGTTTGTGTGTCTTGCGCGATGCACTTCAGCCATATCTTGACTTGCAGGGTCACTGGGAAGACAGCCTCACCCTCAACGACTGGGCTATGGCCGCTGCACAGGCTAAAAGTGATTATGTTACTACAGCCCGTTTCACTCATGACAAAGCCGACATTCTGAATCAGATGGGAGAATATCGCCAGGCGGAGCATTATTATCAATTGAGTGAACAAGCTTACCTGACCGCAGGTTCTCAAGAGATGGCACTGCGCAGCCGGCATATGCGTGCTATGGTTATTCGGGCACAGGGACGGCTGGCCGAGGCTGATCGGTTGTGTGAAGCGACGATTACCGATTCTCAGCGGCTAGGATTGGATCGTTGGATTGCTCATCCGCTGTACGTGCGGGCACTGTTGGCCCGAGATCGAGGCAACTTTAAGTCGGCTCAGCGCTGGATTCACGAGAGCCTAAATCGCCTGATGGGCAGTGAGGAAGACGCGATGATCGCACAGTGCTATCATTTTCTAGGTGAACTCGCCTTATTGCAAGGTGATTTACTCGAAGCTCGAACACAGCTCATACGTAGTTTGGAACTGAGTCAGAAGGTAGGGATTATTCGGCGAGTAGCCGCGACGCAACGGCTGCTGGGAGACGTTGCCCGCGCCGAAGGACAATATGACGAGGCCAGCAGGCTGTACCATGAAGCCCTCACAATTAGTAATCAACTGGGCGACCGTCCGCAAGTGGCCCGGATAGAGGTATCACGTGGGGAGTTGGCGGTCAGGTTGAAGCGTACACGGGAAGCACAGGAGTTGCTGCAAATTGCTTTGAACATTTATCACGAAATTGGCGATCCCAGAGGTGAGATAGGTGCGTTATGGCAGCTCGCTCGCCTGGAATTCAAGCAGGGACGATTCAGCCTAGCCTTACGACACGGCTTCAGCATAGTGCACGGTGCACGAAGATCTGGACTGTTGCAGCCCGGGCTGTTGGTCGGTATCCTGCAGCGTGAGCGACGGAAGTTGTAAGGAGTGAGTAGGAATGACTGAACAAGATCATGGGAAGTACGAAGTCCACATTGAGCATTCCCAAGGCACTGTGATTGGCGACAACTCGTATGTTGAACAGCACTTCTACAGCGCATCACCACCACAGCTTCCCGCCTCTCTCGATGAAATACGCCTCGCGTTCCATCAGGCCGGAGCCGAATTGCGCACTTATCGCAGTGCGATTGCGGGTCAGCACATTGAACGAACCGAGGTATCTCAGATTGTCGAATGGTTATTGAAGGCTGATTCCAATGAACAATTGGGCATGTTGCTGGATCAGCCTGGCGCTGGCAAAACCGTCGTGATGCGCGATGTCCTAGAGCGCCTGGAAAGGAGCGGTTTATCTGTCTTGGCGATCAAGGCCGACTATTTGTCTGGCATTCGTTCACGCGCCGATCTGGCTGATCGAATGTGCCTGCCGACACTGGTCGAAGCATGCATACAACAACTTTCGACTGAAGGGCAAGTCGTTGTTTTGATCGACCAGCTCGACGCCTTGTCGTTGGCATTGTCACGTGATCAAACGACACTCAGCATCTTGTTGAGCACCCTAGCACATCTACGCTACCTCAACGGGGTCCGCATTCTCGTTTCGTGCCGGACCTTTGATCTACACAGCGATCCTCAATTGTCCACTATTCACATCGATCGAGAACTCCAGCTGCAACTTTTCAACGATGATCAGATCGATACGATTCTACGAGCAATTGGTGTTGTCTTCGAGCATTTGCTACCCGATCACAAGAAGCTGCTGGCTGTACCGCTGCACCTCGACGTTTACGCACGTGTCATAGCCGCAGGGACACCCGCCAGTGAGAGTTTCCGCACTTTACAGGATCTGTATGAGGCTCTGTGGCAAACACAGATTGTCGCTGCACGACTGGATGTGCCACCCGATTGTGTATCCGCAATCTATGCTTTGGTCGATTCAATGCAGACCAGCCGACAATTGACTGCGCCGACAGCTATACTCGATCAATATCCGGAGGTGTCCAAATATCTGGAGCGGATTGGTTTTATCAGACGAGAGGGCAGCAATTGGCTCTTCTCACACCAAACGTTATTTGATTACTGTTATGCGCGGCGATTTGTCGCACAGCATCGTTCATTGAGCCACGAAATCTTAGAAGGCGTTCAGGGACTGTTTGAACGATCGCAGATGGTGCAGATACTGGCCTATCTGCGCGGAACAGATCGGGCAGCCTATTTGAGAGAATTGAATGCCTTGTTCTCTGACAAAAAGCTGCGTGTGCATCTACACTTGCTGCTCTTGGGATGGTTTGGATCTCTGCGCGAACCTGCTCTTGATGAATTGAACATTGCGCGCAGACTAATCGATGACACTGAGGAGCGAACACGCTTCCTACAGGCAGCTAGCGGAAACGAGGGGTGGTTTGATTTGTTGGATGAAAGGGTCATTCCAACGCTGCTGGTCTCTAACGATGAGTCTCTGCTTGACATCACTGCCAGGTACTTGAGCACACTTATACGTCAGCGGACCGATGCTGTGCTGAAGCGACTACGGCCATTCTTGGCACAAGACAGGGCATGGGATGCTCGTATTCGGCACTGTTTGTCTGCACTGGACGACTGGCAAAGCGAAGAAGCGTTATCGATGCTATGTGATTTGATCTGCAGAGGGCAGACGGGAGGACAAGACGATTTCATTCTCTACGCCGTTGCGACGTCTAATCCAACAGCTGCCTGCCAAGCTCTACGAGTTTATCTGGATCAGCGATTGGACGATCTATTAATTCAATCAAGGTCGGCCCAGCAGAAAGCCGCGACTGATTCCAATGGTCGATTGCTGGATGACTATTTCTCTCTTGATCAAAAGATATTTGGCCAGTACGGGACGAAAAAAGTGCTCGAACTAGCGATGCAGATTTGCCCTGACCAGATCATCGAACATCTCCTGCCCTGGTTGGTCCGAGCTGCTGTAACTCTGGAAGAACCAAGCACGAGGGAAGACTATTATCCATTCGACTTGATTCTCGGCTCAGGTTGGCATGGTGATCATATCATGGACGGGGCTTCTTTTGGGTTGAACATAGCAAAAGCTTTGCAGCACTTGGCGAAGGCTCGACCGGCTGAGTTCAGATCCATCGCGGCGACGCTAGCCCCAACTGAGTCATTGACGGTTCAGCGTATATTGGTCTATGGCTATTTGGCAGATCCACAGCTGTATGCGGAGGACATATTCGGTTATTTGATGGCGGATCCACGGCGGCTGAACATCGGTGAGCAATTGGAAAGCCCGCACTACGATTCGTGTCGACTATTTAGTGTAGCATTTCAATACGGTGGTGCTGCGCGCCGATCCGCGCTCGAGCGCGTGATCTTAAACCACCGACCAGAATGGGAAAAACGCCAGATAGGAACGCAAGGTATCACTCAGCTGCGCTTTCTCAAGAGCGTGCCGTTTGAATTGCTCAGCGATACAGCCCGAAAGTTTCGACAAGAGCTGGAATATAAATTCCCTGAATTCGAGCCACAGCCTCCACAAGGTGTCGTCGGAGGGAGAGTTGGAGCGCCAGTCGAGCACGCCGCTCAAGAGAGGATGTCTGACGAAGAGTGGCTGAGTGCAATGCGGAAATATGACGACTCAACTGGTTGGGGAGCTCCACGAGAACACTTTCTCAAAGGTGGCGTGGCCGAGTTGTCACGCGCATTTCAAGAGCGTGCCAAAGCCGATCCTGAACGTTTCTACCAGCTTGCCCTGAGGTTTGATGCGGACATTTCGCAGTACTACATTGCGGCTGCTATATCTGGCCTCTCGGAATCCAACACGTCCGCTGAGCGTGTATTTGATCTGGTACGCCGTTATGCAGGCTGGCTAACAGGCGAGCATCGTCGCTCGGTGATATGGGCCATGGCTAAGCGCGCAAAAGATGGCATCCCTGATGATCTCCTCACTCTCTTGGAGGAATGGGCTCTACATGATCCCGACCCTGAAAAAGAGTCGTGGCAGATTTTGTCGCCTGGCAGTGAGCAACCCTACTATGGAGGTGATCCACATAGTAACGGCATCAATACTAATCGTGGAGCCGCGATCGAGGCAATATGCCGGTGCACGTTGTCGCATGAACCGCCACAAGCCGATCGACTACTTGCACTGTTGGCGCATGCTACCTGTGATCGCTCGATTGCTGTCCGCACATGTTTGATCGAGAACCTAACTTATCTGCTACGACATGATGAAGAGCGAGTGCTGGCAATCTTTGACCAAGCGCTGGCAGATAGTCCTGAGCTGCTTCGCTGTCAAGTTACTCATCGTCTCGTTTACGAGACATACAATCGTCATTTTCCACGCATATATGGTTATATTGAGCAGATGCTAATTCACGAGGATGAACAAACTCGTAGGTATGGCGCAGTGCTGGCATGCTTGGCTGCCTTTCGTTATCCCGAGGCTCGTTCACTTTCCAATCGCGCGATTGAAGGCGACGCTGTTCTGCGCCAAGGGGCTGCCAAGGCATATGCGGCCAATCTTAGGGATGCTGAACTTGAGGAAGAGTGTCTCACCCATCTACAACTGCTTATTGCCGACCCTGATGAGCAAGTACGCAAAGAGGCGGGTCAATGCTTTGCTAACGCCCGTGCTGATCAATTAGAGCGATTAAAGCCTTTCATCCACCAGTATCTCGATTCACCAGCCCTCCAGTCAGACGCTGAGCACCTGGTCGAATATCTTGGCCCGCTCGTAGCCGATGATCCAGAACTCGTGCTCAAGGTTACCGATCGGATACTGGATACAATTGGAACGCAAGTCGTCGATGTGAGGACCTCGATTTCTGTGATAGAGCGTAGTCTGGTACAGCTCCCGCTGAATGTATACTTGCATGCAGACAATGCGGATGTTAAGTCGCGAGCGATGAGTTTATTTGAGCGGCTGTTGCTGATGGGTAGCTACTCGGCCCATCAAGCCTTGCAGGATT
>JAUQXC010000414.1 GCA_030834825.1 Thermoflexales bacterium | reverse complement strand
CGCGGCGAGATCATCGTGCTCAAGAATCCCCATCCGGGGCAACCCGATCTGATCAAACGCGTCATCGGCCTGCCCGGCGAAACGATCGAGGTGCGTGGCGGCCAGGTCTACATCAATGACCAACCGTTGACGGAGCCTTACATCGCGCAACCGATGGGCCGCGAACAACCGTTGACAACTTTGCAGGCCGGACAGTATTTTGTCATGGGCGATAACCGCGGCAACTCCAGCGATTCACGCGAGTTTGGCGCGCGCCCTGGTAACGACATTGTAGGCCGTGCCTGGATTATTTACTGGCCGCCGCCGGATTGGCAGATCCTGTCGCGTCCCACTTATGCCGCGCCCACCGAATGAGTGTGGGCAGGAGAAACATGTCTACTCTTACACCACCCACCTCCGTGAAGTTGTCCGGCCACGTTCTGGCGCGCTACATCGATCATACAGTGCTCAAGCCCGAAGCCACTGAAGCGCAGATCGTCCAATTGTGCGAAGAAGCGCGGCGCTATCATTTCATGGCTGTCTGCGTGAACCCGGTCTGGGTGCAGCGTTGCGCCTCACTCTTGACTGGGACAGATACCCAGGTGGCCACGGTGGTTGGCTTTCCACTGGGTGCGACCTTGCCCGAAGTGAAAGCGTACGAAACGCAGCAGCTGACGCAAGCCGGAGCGCAAGAGATTGACATGGTGATCAACATCGGCGCGTTGAAAGGCAAGGACACGGCCCTGGTCGCACGTGACATCGCCGCCGTGGTGCACGCCGCGCGGAGCGGCGGCGCTCTCACCAAGGTGATCATCGAGGCCGTGTTGCTGGATGACGAGGAAAAGAAGCGGGTGTGCCAACTGGCCTGCGAAGCCGGGGCCGAGTTTGTCAAGACGTCCACCGGTTTCTCAAGCGGGGGTGCGACGGCGCACGATGTGGCCTTGATGCGCCAGGTGGTGGGACCCCATATCGGCGTCAAGGCAGCAGGCGGCATCAGGACTTACGCCGATGCCGTGGCCATGATCGCCGCCGGGGCCAATCGGCTGGGGGCCAGCGCCAGTGTGAAGATCATGCAGGAAGCCGAGCAAGCCATTGCGGCGTGAGATCGAATCCATGTCAACGTGTCCCAATTGCCGAACAGGCACCTTGCATCCGCGTACCGTGAACTATGCCAACTGGCATGGTGGACAATACGTGATTGTGCCCAATCTGCCGGCCTGGTCATGCGATGTTTGCGCGCTGTGCCGGGTCGATTCAGAGGCACTCCAACGTCTGCTGCCCCTGATTGGGCCGGTCACACCGCCCGATCCAACTCAGCCGCGTCGGGCCGTCGCTGCAAAATTAGCCGTCGGCGAACAGCCGCACGACGAGACCGATCCCGATCGCGATCGGCGTGCGGTCTGAAGCAGCATTTTACTTTTTATGCCATTTTGTGATATATCATGATGTAGAGGCAGAATGGCCATCACCACGCGAGTTCGCACCAGCTCCACCATCGACCGTATTCGGGCAACCCCCGCACACGGCGCTCTCAATCCGCGCGCCGGGCAGACCGGAGAATTGACGCACGCCGAGATCGAAACCATCGGCGCGGCCTCACTGGCCATTACCGCTTCACTCAACATGGAACAGGTGCTGGCCACCGTCTCGGAGCAAACCGTCGAGCTGATTCGCGCTTCGGCCAGCCTGGTCTATCTACTCGATCGCAATACCAGCCTGTTGCAAGTCGCGGGCGGCTACCGCATCCCGACAACCTATCACGGCTTAACCTTGGCACTGGGGACAGACGTAGCAGGTCGCGCTGCGCGATCGGGCCGGGCCTTCATCGTGGATAACTACTCGGCCTGGGAGGAACGCACGCACATCTTTGATGAGGTTGCGCCTGACAGTATCCGGCCTTCTGCCAACTGCGCTGTCGCCATTCCGCTCACCTACAACCGTCAGGTACTGGGTGTCTTGGAATTACTCTACAGCGACGGGCGCGAGATCACCAACAAAGATGTGGCGCTGCTGCAACTCATCACGCCGCATGCCGCTACCGCCATTTCGCACGCGCAGTTGTTTGAACGCAGCCAACAAGTCATGAACCTGCTGGAGATCATTAACGATCGCGGCGCCGCCGTCAGCAGTGTCAGCACTGCCGTGATCAACGCCGGGCACAACCTCAAAAAGATGAGCGATGAAACGCTCATGCGCACCGTGGCGGCGCTGCGTCTGGCCGCCGGTAAGGTTTTCCTCAGCGAGCACGAAGGCGAAGCGTTGGTCACCCGATCGGTTTACAACCTGTCGGCGGATGATCCCGGCCTGGCCCGCGTCGCCGCTCATTGTGCCAGTGTGCGACAGACCATTTTGTTGCAGAACATGACGGCCTTTGCCTGGACCCAGGACATCACGCACTGGCTGGCCGAGCGCCACATGGGCGCACTGGTCGCCGTGCCCTTGATTGCTGAAGAGGAAGTGGTGGGGGTGCTGGAAGCGATTGCGCCATTGGGCCGGCCATTCGATACCGGCGAATTGGACACGCTGCACATCATCACCGGTCAGCTGGCACTGGGCGTTTCCAACGCCCGCTTATTCGCGCGCGTCCGCGCGGAACAACAGCAGATCTCGGCCATCTTGGGCAGCAGCGGCGACGCCATCATCGGGCTGGACGCCAACGGCCGGGTACAGGTCGCTAACCCCGCTGCCGAACGCGCCCTGAGCTTTGCCATTATTGATTCGGTGGGCAAGCCGCTGGCGGAAGTAACCCTGAACGCTGCTTTGAATGCCGCGGTGGACAATGCGATCAAAACACAACAAGCGCAGCCGGCGGGGTTTGAGGTTCAGCTGGCTAACGAGTCATTTCTCTTCTGCAATTTATCGCCCATTGTCGATCCGGCCGGACGTCTGAGCGGCTGGGTGGCAGTGATGCAGGATATTACGCACTTCAAAGAGACCGAGCGCATGAAGAGCGACATGATCCTGACGGCTTCGCACGACCTGCGCAATCCGGTGAACCTGACGATGGGCGCGCTGGATCTGCTGGGTAAGCGCGCGGAGAACCTTACCCCGGTGCAAAAAGAGGCGCTGGAACTCAGTCTCCTGGGCGTGCACCGTATTGAGGCGCTGATCAAAGACCTGCTCGATCTGGAACGCATTGAACGCCGGGTGGGACTGCGGCTCAATCAGTGTAACCTGGCCGAAATTACGCAAACGGTCGTGACGGAACTGGCCTTGCCCGTACAGCAGCGGCAGCAGCAATTGCTCTATGAGCATTCTGGCGGCGCGGCCAGCGTGCTAGGCGATGCGCAGCGGCTCTATCAGGTCGTCAGCAATTTGGTTGGCAACGCCATTAAGTATACGCAGCCGGGCGGCATCGTCACTGTGACACTCCGGGCCGGCGATGATCAGGTGCGGCTGGAAGTGCGCGACACCGGGCCGGGCATTTCGCCGGAAGCGCAAGCCCGCATTTTCGAACGTTTCTACCGCGCACCTTCCGTAGCCACTGACGAGCGCGGGACCGGATTGGGATTGGCGATCGTTAAATCCATTGTCGAGCAACATGGCGGGCGCGTCTGGGTCACCAGCGTGGTCGGGCAAGGATCGACTTTCTCTGTCTCACTGCCGGCCTGGCGGGACAACCCGCCCGCCAGCACGGCGGATACCTTGCCCTTGGCCACGCGGCCCGTCAGCATCTAGCGGCGATCTTATTCGATGAAGCTCACTGCCTGCGTCAATATGGATGCGGGTGCAGGGCATTGTTGAGGCGCACTCTTATCTAGGAGGCCGACCCATGACTCAAGTAGGCTCTCGCCGTCTCACCGCCGACATCTTTGCTGATTCACATCGCCTTTCGACCCAGATGGCGCTGCGCGGCCGCGTGCTGTCGGATCTATTGAACGATACCAGCACGTTGTATCTGGAACTGGACATCGCCTATGTCTCGCGCATCGACCATCCCGGCGAGATCCTGGCGGATTACGCACTGTCCATCGTGCGCAAAGATCGCTTGAGTTTTGTCGTCGTGGCCAGCGGCCTGGAAATGGCGTTGAAACAGAATCAGACCATGTACATTCATCGCCGCCAGTGGCCGGTCTTCGTCACCGTGCCCTACTTTGAGATCACCGGCCAGATTGAAGCGCCGGCCAACAGCGATCTGCGCGCGTTGATGGCTACCGGCGTGGAACGTTTTATTCCGGTCTACAACGCGACGGCCACTTTGTCCATCAATCAATCGGTCAAGTTCAGCGGTGAATTGATTTTGATCAATAAGACCTCGATCGAAGTGCTGTGCATCGGCGATAAGTCAAGCCAATGAACGCTGCGCCCTGAGCGGCCAGACCGATCGGCTACCGGCATCACGTGCAATTCACGAACAGCAGCGGACGATAAGCGGACGGGGGGAAGAGCCTATGGCAACTATCTTAGTCATCGACGATGATCTAGATTTGCAACAAATGCTGCGCTTGATGTTGCAGCGGGGCGGTTACAAAGTGGTCACCACAGGCGACGGGCCAGACGGCCTGGCCAAGGCCAAAGCGCTGAAACCTGATATGGCCATTGTGGACGTGATGATGCCGGGCATGAACGGCTATCAGGTCGTGCGCAAGATGCGTGAAGACCCGGAACTGGCAGGCATGGTCATTCTCATCCTGACCGCGCGCGCCCAGCCGGTCGATCGCGAGGCGGCCCTGGCCGCGCAGGCCGATGATTATATGCCCAAGCCCTTTGCACCCAACGAGCTGCTGGCGAAAGTCAGCGAGCTCATGACGAACCGCAGCACCTTCCAAGGCCCCGCTAAAAAGACCATAGGCGTGTTCTCGCTGCGCGGGGGCGTTGGCACGACCTCGGTAGCCGTAAACCTGGCGCTGGCGTTGCACGCCAAGAATCTGCTTACCTGCCTGGTCGATCTGAAGCCGGGGCCGGGTCACGTGGCACTGCAGCTGCGCCTCAATGCCAAGACCACCTGGATCGATTGGAGCAACGGCAACGAAGCGACCCAGGACAGCGTCTGGCACGCGTTGACAAAGCATGATTCCGGGTTGGAAGTGATGGCAGCGCCGATCGTGCCCGCCGCTAGCCCGCCGTCGCTCGATCGGATTCTAACGTTGATCAGCGCTCTGCAAGGCAAGTTCGCACGGGTTGTGATCGATCTACCGAGCATGTGGGGACCCATCGTGCAGACCGCCATCGGTCACGTCGATACGATCTGGCTGGTGCTGGCCCCGGAAGTAGGCTCGCTGCAATCGACCGTCGGTGCGCTACGCGCCATGAAGGCGGCCAAAGTTTCCGACGAAAAGATCGAACTGATCGCCAATCAAAACATGCCGCGGCCCGGCCTGGCGCTGCCCGCCATTGAAAAGGCCCTGGGGCACGGCTTCAAAGGCAGGCTGCCGTACGACGAGAATCAAAACGCGGCAGTGGGTCAGGGCGCACCCTTGATGTTGAGCCTGCCCGACTCGCCACTGGCGGCGGCAATTAAGGCGCTGGTATAGATTGACTAGCGCCTGAACACAACAGCGGATGGCGGCGGCAAGCCATTCGCTGTTTTCTTGTATGGAGATTGCTGATGAAACATCACAAACCCTTTTTACCGAGCCTTGCCTTTATGCTGTTTGTTGCTCTCCTGGCAGCTTGCAACATGCCAGGAGCAAGCCCAACGTCCACACAGACCCCAACAGCTGAGGCGACCTTGGAACCAACCGCCTTACCAACAGCCGTCCCTATCATCATCACGCCTATCCCCCTGCCCACGACGGTTCCCAATCAAGTAGAGCTGATCAAAAAAGCGACTAGAAATCATCCCGGTGATTTTGTCATCGATACCCAACAACTTAAAGGCGGTGTGGTTCCCTGGTGGTTCCGGAGCCTTGATAACTGGTACAAATATACGTCGCCTGATGGCGCCTTCTCGGTTCTGATGCACGGGGGTGTCGCACCCAAGGAAACGACCTTGGATGACCAGCAGGGTGCATTCTTGCCAGGAACCAAAGTGGTCGAGGCCAACTATTTAATGACAGAAAATCAGAAGGTGATCTATTCTGAATCTCCCGTCTTAGCCGCCGGAACACTTTCCCCCGAACAATTTCTCCAATCCTTTGAGTTTGATCAATTGGCGCCAGCGACCTATGAAGTTAAAATCGTCCGGGATGAGCGCCTTCAACTCGGCGAGTTCCCAGGCCGGGATGTACTGCTCCAATATATTCCGCTTGATCAACCGGAGAAGAAAACCGAGATTCATATTCGCCTTTACATCGTTGAGAACACGTTCTATCAGTTGCTCTATGGCGGTTTCGGCAAATCAACGCAGGAAACTGAAGCGCGTTTTCTCAATTCGTTTACAGTGCATGACGCGGCCCCATGAAGGCGGCCCAAGCCCGCGTAGTGGCGAGCCGCTCGCCTGGTGGGCCGCCGGCAGACGCCTTGTTCGCGCAGCGGGGTCGTTCATTCTTCCTTGCCGATTGGCTTTTCCCTGCAAAATATTGTATGCTTGCCCAACGTCGAACACGCTCCATAAACGCCCTGGGCCTATCCTATCAGCATGGACCTTATCGGCAAGACGCTGGGCCAATATCACATCGTCGAATCCATCGGGCATGGCGGCATGGCCTCAGTCTTCAAAGCGCGCCAGCCCACGCTCGATCGCTTTGTGGCCGTCAAAGTACTGCTGCCGCAGCAGGCCGGCACGTCCGAATTCCGCGAGCGCTTCATTCGCGAAGCCAAAGCCGTCGCCCAATTAAACCACCCCAACATCCTGCCCATCATCGATTACGGCCAGGTTGACGATCTGATCTACATCGTGATGAAGTTCGTCGCGGGCGGCACGCTGTCCGAGCGCCTTAAACACCCGATCGATCTGGCGACGACCACCAGCCTGATCATGCAGACCGCGGCCGCCCTCGATCACGCGCATCAGCGCGGCATTATCCATCGCGACATTAAACCTTCCAATGTGCTGCTCGACGACGGCCAGTGGGTGCAGTTAGCCGACTTCGGCCTGGCCAAACTACTGACGGGCGATCAAGCCTTGACCACCAGCGGGTTGAGCCTGGGCACGCCCGCTTATCTCTCGCCGGAACAGGGTCAGGGCAACCCCAGCGATCAGCATGCCGACATCTATTCACTGGGCGTCATGTTGTACGAGATGGTCACAGGCCATCTGCCTTTCATCGCTGAAACCCCCATGGGTGTGATCGTCAAGCACATCTACGAACCGCCTTTATCGCCACGCGCGCTCAACCCGGACATTCCCGAAGCGCTGGAAGCCGTGATTCTTAAGGGCCTCGCCAAACCGATCGAGCAGCGCTATCATACGGCGGGTGAGCTGGCGCGCGCCCTGCAAGTGGCCGTCTCCGAGATGCCGTTGCTGGCCTTCTCACCCGTCGTCGGACTTGACGCCAACGCCACCCCACCCTTCAGCCCACGTCTGACACCGCCCACGCCCGTCGCCCTATCCAACAAGGTGCTGTTCGAAGAGACGGTGCCGGCCGTACCGCACTTCATCGGACGCGAGGCCGAGCTGGCGGCTTACGAGGCGCGACTCGATCGCGATCGCCTGGTCATCCTCACCGGCCTAGCCGGCATGGGCAAGACCACGCTCGGCGCACGGTTAGCCCGCCACGCGGCTGATCCGGATAACGTCTTCTGGTTCACGTTCGATCCTGTCGAAAAGTCCACGATCGATGCGCTGTATTGGGCCGTTGCCACCTTTCTCGAAAATCGCGGCGAAGCGAGTCTGGCCCATTACCTGCGGGGCGAGATCGGCGCGCAGAAACCGTTGGAACGCCTGGCCCGTTTGAACCTGCTCATCGCCGCGCTGGCTAGTGGTGACTATGTGTTGTGCTTCGACGATTTTCAGATCGCCTCCGCCGCGCCGGAAGTCGAATATTTCTTCAAGCAAATCCGGCAGCGCTTTGTCGAACTCAGGCAACCGCTGCCTGCGCGCTTCATTGTCATGGGACGCACCGTCCCGCCCGATATGGGATATCTGGTGCCGGAAGCATTGCGCGGGTTGACGGTTGAAGCGACCCGGCAATTTCTGCTTGAGCGCGACGTCACCCTGTCGGCCGAGCGCCTGACACAGTTATGGCAGCAGACGGAGGGGAACCCCAAGCTGCTGGAGTTGAGCGCGGGAGCGCTGGCCGATCTGTCCGATGAAGCCGCCGCCCAATTCATCACCGCGCTGCTACGGCGCGGCGATATTCGCGATTATCTGATGCGCAACATCTATGCGGCGCTGACGCCCGACGAGCAAGTCGTGATGGGCGCCCTGGCGGTCTTTCCAGGACCGATCGAACGTTCGGGTGTTGAAGAGCTGCTGAGTGAAGATCAGCTCGGCCCCATCGCGCAGCACCTTGACGCACTCGCCAACAAGCACGTGCTCGAGCTCACCCCCACCGATCAGATCGATTGCCATGATCTGGTGCGCGAATACTGCTATCACGTTCTCAGCCGCCGCGATCGCGATCGGTTCCATCAACGCGCTGCCGGTTACTTTGCCCAAGAGCAAAACTGGCTGGCCACGGCGCACCATCACTTCGCGCGGCGCGCCTTCGAGACCGCGCTGGAGCTGCTGGCCGCGCGCCGGGATAACATTGTCAACACCGGCCAGGCTGCCGCCTTATCTGATTTGCTGGCACGCTTCAACACTGTCACGTTGACACCCGCTCAGCGCATCCAGCTGCACACCGTGCAGGGACACGTCTACCGCATCCGCGGTGTCTATCCACAAGCTATCGCTGCACTGAATGCCGCCTTTGATGAAGCGCCACCGGGACTGAGTCAAGCCGAGTTGCAGCGCCAGATCAGTCGGGTCTACCTGAAGATGGGCGAGTACGTCACCGCCTTGAATTATGCGACCAGCAGCCTGAAGCAGAGCGAAGCGGCAAACGATCAAGTCAGCATTGCCGAATCGCACTGTGATATGGGCTGGGCTTACTATCGCCAGGCCAAGTTGGAGCGGGCACGCCTGCATTTTGAGATCGGCCACCAGATCGGGCAGCAGCTCAGTCATGGTTGTTTTCTGGCCGAAGTCAATCTGGGCCTGGGCCTCATCGCCTGGCGTGAACGCCGGCTGGAAATCGCCGAAGCTTATCTGCGGGAAAGCCGCCACATCTATCGTGAGTGCGGCTATCGTTCACAAGAAGCCTACGCCATCATCAACCTGGGCCTGGTCTATGGGGATATGGGCGATATGGACCGGCGCTTGTCGCACTATCAGCAGGCGCAGCAGGTTGCCGCTGAAGTGGGCGATCTGGACGGGCTGAGCGTGGCGCTCAACAATCTGGGTTACACGCACGCCACGTTGGAGCAGCATGAAGCAGCGTTGGACTACTACGGGCAGCTGGCAGAGTTGGTACGCCGCGTCGAGCACTGGCCCATGTTAAGCCTGGCCCAGGCGGGACTGGCAGACGCCTGGTTGGGATTGAATCAACCGGAACAAGCCTTGGCCTGCGCCCAGGCCGCACAAGAAGCCGCCCACTATGCCGACTTGCAGCTGGAGCTGGGCGTCAGCTATCGCGTGTTAGGGGACGTCTGGTTGGCGCTGCATCAAACGGAACGCGCCAGAGAGTTTTATCAGCAAAGCCTGCCGTTGTTGAGCGCGGCCCGTGAAACCGAGGAGCTTGCCAAAGCTCAACACGGTCTGGAGCGATTGCGTACGGACTGATTTGGGATCGGTGTTTACCCACCGTATCCCCAAGAGGAGGCCCCGTGACAAACGATCTGTTGCCGGTAATGGTGGTGGCACTCGTGTTGACCATTGTGGTGGTCTGGCTCATCATGACCACCCGTGAACATCATGATCGAAGGAGACCTATGAACGAACCTGTAATCCAGTCGTATCCCGATAAAGGTGTCAAAGTGACCGTGGGGTGGCAGGGCTATGCAGTTCAAGTCCTGCGCATTCCGCAGGCGACGCTCGAAGAGATGCGGTCCGCACAGGACGAGTTCCAGCCTCGGCGGTTGCTGCTCAACGTCGTCGTCGCCCGTACCGACGACGCGGATCGGCTCGTC